>JALOTT010000370.1 GCA_025457745.1 Verrucomicrobiota bacterium | reverse complement strand
TTTCTCCAATCTGCCAAAATCCAACCCCGCTCTCTAACCTGTCCGGTTTTGCTAACTACAACACCCCCTTTTTGTCCGGTTTTGAAAACTACACGGCAGTCACTCCGTTGCGCGTTGCTTTGCCATCCGCTATCTTCAATCTTCCATCTTCAATCTTCCCTTGCCGCCCTCCGCCCTCCGCCCTCCACCCTTGCGCCCGATGCAACCGTCGCCCCAGCCGTATCCGCAGCCCAAGACGCTAGACGAACTGCTCGCCAACGCGGAGCACTACGCCAATTTCTGCATGCGCAACTCGGGCCGCGTCACGCCCGCGCTATTTCTCATCGGGCCGGACAGCCAGGGCATGGTCTGTCCCGAAAGCCTGGCGGACGAACAGGCCAAAGACGACTTCGCCAACAACGCGCGCCTCTTGTGCATCGCCCACGGCGCGACCGCTTGCGTGATGACGCTTGAAGCTTGGGCAAAGTTCGCCAAGGCCGGTGAGAAACTCGACGAAACCGAACCGCCGTCGGAAGCGTTCGACCAGCGCGAGGTTGTGGTGCTCATGGGCGAGTCGCACCACGGGCAAAAACAAAAGTTCCTGCCCATCATCCGCAGCGGCAACGGGAAGTTCTTCGGCTTCGGCGAAAGCGATGTTCCCGTCATGGATCAGATGACAGGCCGTTTCGCGCAAATTCTCCCAGCCCAACAAAAAAGTGCTCGTGTTCACCGCGTTCGCCGACACCGCCGCCTATCTGTTCGACTCATTGCGCCCGTGGGCGCATAAAAATTTGGGCAGGCCCGAGCGTGAGTTCGAGCGTGCCGCCGCTCACGAGTTCCGCGTGCGGCAGCAGTGATTTGCTCCACGCCTCGCCGTTCCATTTTGCCGACTGGATGTAATAGTTTCCCGGCCCTTGATTGCGGGCGACGATGCTGAAGGTGTTGCCACCGTAGTAGCGGTCGCTCAAGTGAATCGTTACTTTGTCGAAGATCGGTGCCGTCAGGTCGTATTGGGAATCCGGTCCGGAGCCGCCGTCGAACTGGAACAATCCCATCGCCATGAGCGCGCTCAAGCTGCCCATCTGCCCCTGGTCCTCGTCGCCGTTGTAACCGCTGAACGGATCGCAGCCACTGAAGTTGGCGGCGTGAACCTTGCGCACCCACTTTTGCGCCAGCCAGGGGTGGCCGATGCGGTTGAAGAAGTGCGCCATGCCCGTGCTGTCTTGATTCGAGTAATCCATATAATTGGCGCCGTGGTTGCGGTTATGCTTGCCGCCGATGAATCCCAGCGGCTCGGCCTGCTGGAAATAGCCGTCGAGTTTGGCGGCCACGGACTCGGAGCCACCGATGAACTCAGCCAGACCGGCTGGATCGTGGGGGACGAAGAATGTCGAACTGGCGGCGGAGGCTTCGCAGAATCCATCCTGCTCAAACACGTCGTCCACCGGCTTGAAGCCGTCCTTCCATGAGCCGTCGGGCATCCGCGCCCAGGCACATTGCTTTTCCGGCCAGATGACATTGCGGTAGTTCGCCGCGCCCTTGATGAACTTGGCGTAGATTTCCTCCTCGTTGAGGCTGCGCGCGAGTTGAGCGATGCACCAGTCGTGGTAGGCGTTGTAGAGGGTGAGCGAGGAAACAGCCTTGTGGTGCATACCGCCGAGGAAGTTGCCCCAACTGACATGGCCTTTGCGTTCGTATTCCGCGCGGACTTTCGGCGACGGGCGCGAAGCGTAGCCGCCATAGTAACGCCCGCCGTCGGCCTCGGTGTTACGGACCAATCCCCGCAACATCAGCTTCGCATCGAAGTCGCGGATGCCCTTCTGATAGGCCGCCGTCAGCGCCGGCGCGGCTGAGTCGCCGATCATCACAAAGGTGTAGTTGCCACCGGATGGCCCGCGGGGAATCAGTCCGCCGTTCTTGAACATCTCCAGCGACGTCAGGCAGAAATCGCGATAGCGCTCGGGACATAAAAAGGGCCAGAGGATGTTGAGCGACCAATGGCTGCCATACCACGCGTCGAAATTGTGCATGTTGAACTCAGGCTTGCCCCCGGCATTCAGGGGCACGCGGCGCACGCGCGGCTCGTCGCCCGTCATGTCCATGTATGATCCATCCACGTCGCTCAACACGCGCCGCCCGAGCATGGCCCGCCACAGGTCGGTGTAGAACTTGGTGCGCTGCGCGTCCGTGCCGCCCTCGATCTGGATGCGCGAGAGGCCGGTGTTCCACTCCGCCGCCGACTCGGCCACGACGCGGTCGAAATCCCAATGGCTCAACTCGGCCTCGAGGTTCTTGCGGGCGTGCTCGACCGACGTGTAGCTGATCGCCACTTTCATCAGCAACGGCTGCTTCGGCGCAAAGCGCACAAACGCGCCGACTTCCGGACCGGCCACTGACTTGACCTTGGGAAGCAGTTCGCCCTTTTGCCAGCCGCCAAAGTCCGTCATCGGCTCGCTGAACCGCGCGACAAAGAAAACCGGGGTTGCCTTTTTTCGCCGCATCGTTGCTCCCATCAGGCTCATGCCCTCGATCTCGGTGTCGCTGACGCGCCGCACCTCGGCCCGCACCATCGGCCCTTGCGCCAGATACGCACCAACGTCGAACAACACATAGGCTTCCCGGCCGACCGGAAATGTGTAGCGATGCAACCCGACGCGCAGGGTCGAAGTGAGTTCCGCCGTGACGCCGTAGGTTTTGAGCATCACCTTCTGATAGCCGGGCCGCACCACTTCGTCGTCGTGCGAGAACTCCGATTGGTAGGCGTCCATGCCCTGGTGTCCGATCATCGGCCCGGTGATGGGCAGCACCGGAATGCCGGAAAGTTCCCAAGCGTGGATATGGCTAAAGCACCGGATGTGGTTGTCCACGTAAAGATAGCCGGATTGCCACGAGCCTTTCGTGCGCGTGTCGGGCGAGAGGTTGACCATGCCGAACGGGCGGCAGGCGGAATTGAAGTAGAACCAGCGGGAGTTGTGCGTATCAACCAGCGGGTTCACCCAATCCACCGGCCGGCGGGCATTCTGTCCGCCTTTGGCCTCAGCCCCGCGCGCACCGCCCGGTGTGAAAAGCAGCCCTGAGACCACCCCGGCAATCATCAGTAGTTGTTTCAAGCCTCTGGTGTCAGTCCGAGCAGCGGCACTTTTTTTCAAGTTCATTCAGTTTCTTTTGGAGTTCCCGTCTTTTTTTAATGCCGGCCTGGCAATGATTCAATTCATCACTATTTCTTTGTTCTCGACAAGGATGCGCGCATATTCGACTCCAGTCAGGGGGTGGAACCGATCCGCCGTGCCCGGATGGTGGCGCCGCCGTTGATAGTGAACTTGTCGGTCGCTCCTACATTCCCTGCGACGACCCAGTAGTTGATGTCGGCAGTGCCGAGATTCCTGGGGTCGGTGATGTTGTATGCCGTGGCCTGCCATTCGTTGTTGCGGTTAGTCTGTCCCGGCCCGGCAATCTCAATATCCAGCTGCTCAATGGAAAAACCGTGCCTGCCCGTCACCGCGATGGCGTGGGTGCACCGTTGCGCCCCCACCCGGCCAAAGCGGGAGGCATGATGGGCGAAAACAAACTCCAGTCCGTTGAAGTTGCAGGCCAGATTGATGTTGTCCCCATCGGTGTGCTCGTTGACCAGGATGCCGGTGTGATAGCCGGTCACGACCACGTTCCGGAGGACGGTCAATGCGGCGTTGTTGCACGCCGGAGTGAGCAAGCCGCTGGTGCCATGAGTTGGCTGGGATGCCTGCACGCTGTAAACACCGGTATTGATGAAGACATGCTCAAGCCTGCATTGCATGGCCCATTGCAGGTCGATGCCGCTGATGCCGGGATTGTCGTAGGTGCGGACCTCCAGCTTCCTGATCACGACATTTACCGCCGAGAAGTTCCCATAGAGCGCGTCCTTGTGGGTGAGTTTGGGAACAGAGATCACTGCGTTCCCCGATTCGGCCAGGCACTTCACAATGACGCCTTTATCCTGCAGCGGGAAATTTCCGATGGTGCCGAAAACGGGCGCTGGTTCGCCTTCACCGGTGATTTCCACGGTGATCCAGCTTGGGATGGGCTTGGAAACAGGAGGGATGATGATCCGGCCCCGATAGATGCCGTTGGGCAGAACCATCTGGCCGCCGCCGGCCGCGACAACCGCATCGAGGCACTTCGAAAACGGTGCGGTGTTGTCCGTTTTGTCGTCGCCCATCGCGCCGTAATCGCGGACGTTGAAAACGCCGCCCTGCACGGAAGCGGCCGCCGCCATCAGCCATCCGCAGACCGTCATTACTGATAGGAAACCGGATTTTGCCAGGGATCGGACTGGGAGGGGTTTGCTGATAGTTTGCATCCTCACTTGGAA
>JALOTT010000048.1 GCA_025457745.1 Verrucomicrobiota bacterium | reverse complement strand
TGTCTCCATGTTGTGGCCAGAGTTGCTACCGCATCTCCGGCCTCAATAGGACATTTTCATGGAGTTAAAAACCGGACATTCTCATGGAGTCGAGACAGAGCACAAACCCGGCTTGTCTTGACAGGGGTAAAGTCATAACCTCCAAGCCATTTTATGAAATTCATCCACAAAGATATTCTTCTGAACACACGCGCGGCGCAGCGGCTGTATCATCAATACGCCGCAACCGAGCCGATCTTCGATTACCATTGTCACCTCCCGCCGCGCGACATCGCTGAAAACCGCCAGTTCAAGAACCTCTTTGAAATCTGGCTCGAAGGCGATCACTACAAGTGGCGCGCCATGCGTTCCAACGGCGTGGCCGAGCGCTTCTGCACCGGCGACGCCGAACCCCTTGCTAAATTCCAGGCTTGGACCGCCACCGTGCCGCACACTTTGCGCAATCCGCTCTACCATTGGACGCATCTGGAATTGAAGCGGTATTTCGACATTGACGAACTGCTCGACGAAGCCAGCGCCGCGCGCATCTGGAAACGGGCGAACCAACTTCTCGCCAGGCCGGACCTGACTACGCAAGGCATCCTGAAACAATTCAAAGTTAGCACGCTGTGTACCACGGACGACCCGACAGACGATTTGAAGTATCACACCGCTATTGCCACCGCCGGCGTCGCCACGCGCGTTTTGCCGGCGTTTCGTCCCGACAAGGCGCTGGCGGTGGACCGGCCTGAACAATTCCGCCAATGGGTGGGCCGGCTTGGCGAAACCGCCAACGTGGACATAGGCAGCTTCACCAGCTTCCTCGACGGCTTGCGCGCCCGCCACGATTTTTTCCATGCACACGGCTGCCGGCTTTCCGACCACGGCCTGAGCCAGTGCTACACGGATTTTTGCACGGACAAAGCCGCCGCGGAAATTTTCGCCAAAGCGCGTCGCGGGCAGGCCGTTTCGCCAGAGGAACACGGCAAATTCGCCGCGTTCCTCATGTTGTTCTTCGGCCGGCTCGACGCGGAAAAGGGCTGGGTCAAACAGCTTCACCTCGGCGCCCTGCGCAGCAACAACACCCGGCGGCTCAAGCAAGTCGGCCCGGACACCGGCTTCGATTCCATCGGCGATTTTCCGCAGGCCGCTGCGCTCGCCGGCTACCTGGATCGGCTTGATCAGGAAAACGCCCTGCCCAAAACCATCATCTACAACCTCAATCCGGCGGACAATTACGTCTTCGCCACCATGATCGGTAACTTTCAAGACGAAACCGTGCCCGGAAAAATCCAGTGGGGTTCCGGCTGGTGGTTTCTCGATCAGAAAGAAGGCATGGAATGGCAGCTCAACGCGCTGTCCAATCTCGGCCTCCTCTCACGCTTCGTCGGCATGGTCACCGATTCGCGCTCGTTCATGTCGTATCCGCGCCACGAATATTTCCGGCGCGTGCTGTGCAACCTCATTGGCCGCGACGTGGAGAACGGCGAGATTCCAGACGATGAAAATTTACTCGGGCCGATGATCCGCAATATATGTTATCACAACGCGGAACGTTACCTGAATCTGCCCGGAAGCGTGACTTCCGTCTCCGGGAACAAGCGTAATAAGTCCAAGGATTGAAAATGCAAATATCCGACGGTGCGACTGGAAAAATTCCAGCCACAGCAGGAATTCTTTCTTGCGCGCGATGAAATACCGTCGCTTTGGCCGCACCGAACTCGCCATGCCCGTCATTTCCTGCGGCGGGATGCGTTACCAGTTCAAGTGGCAGGACGTGGAACCAAAGGCCATCCCGCGCGAAAGTCAGGAGAACGTCGAAGCTTCCATCCGCCGCGCGCTCGATCTCGGCATCAACCACATCGAAACCGCGCGCGGCTACGGCACGTCCGAAATGCAACTCGGCAATGTGCTCCCCACACTGTCCCGCGACAAAATCATCGTTCAAACCAAGGTTTCCCCGAAAGCCACGGCCAAGGAATTTCTCAAGACGTTCGAGACCTCGATGAAATACCTCCGGCTCGATCACTTGGACCTGCTCGGGCTGCACGGCATCAACAACCGCGAACTGCTCGACTGGTCGCTCAAGAAAGACGGCTGCGTCGCCGCCGCGCGCAAATTGCAGAAGGAAGGCCGCGTGCGCTTTCTGGGTTTTTCCACCCACGCCACCACGGACGTCATCCTCGAAGCCGTGAACAGCGGCGAATTCGATTACCTCAACCTCCACTGGTATTTCGTCAACGACCTGAACTGGCCCGCCATCGAAGCCGCGCACGCGCGCGACATGGGCGTGTTCATCATCAGCCCCAACGACAAGGGCGGCAAACTTTACGAGCCGCCGAAAAAGCTGGTCGAACTGTGCGCGCCACTGACGCCGATGCAGTTCAACGACCTTTACTGTCTCGCCCGACCGCAGGTTCACACGCTCAGTTGTGGCGCCAGCCGGCCCGGCGATTTCGATGAGCATGTCGCGGCGCTCAAATACTCCGAGGACCCCGCCGTGGTAGGGCGCGTCACTCCGTGCGCGCCGGGCTTGGTTGAATGTGCAGCCGGCGCGCACGGAGTGACGCGCCCTACCGTGCGATTTACGGGTGGGAAAGAACTTCGCGAAACCTGCGCTCGCATCAAGGCGGTCATAGCTCCCATCGAGAAACGTTTGCGCGAGGAAATGGACCGGGCGCTCGGCGCGGACTGGTGCGCGCGGTGGTTCGACGGGCTGCCGCAATACGTGGACGTGCCCGGCCAGATCAACCTGCTGGAAATCCTGCGCCTGTGGACGTATGCCAGGTCGTTCGACCTCGTGGCGTGGGGCAAGATGCGCTACAACCTGCTGGGCCAGGCCGACCACTGGTTTCCCGGCGAGAACGCGGCCAAGGTGCGCGAACTCGATCTGGCGGCGGCGCTGCAACGCAGTCCGTTCGCAAAACGAATTCCGGAAATTCTGGAAGAAGCCCACCACCTGCTGTTCGAAAAACCGGTCAAACGGTTAAGTGAAAGTTGAGGTTGAGCAGCGTGACGAAGAAGATGGCGTGGGCGGCAGTTCTTGAAATGCAATGATGTTCCGGAAACGGTCTGGCGCGCGCACCGCTTTACATTTTTCCTGCTTCACTTCTCCTACTCCCGCCCGACCGCCGCGATGAACGGTTTCAAATCCTTCATCAACTTCGCGAACGCCTCCAGTGACAACTGCTGCGCGCCGTCGCTCCACGCCTCCACCGGATTCGGATGCACCTCGACGAGCAGCGCATCCGCGCCCATCGCCACGGCGCCCTTGCACATCGTGGCCACGAGGTCGGCGCGGCCCGCACCCTGGCTGGGGTCAATCACCACCGGACAATGCGACTCATGCTTGACGATGGGAATCGCCGCCAGGTCGAGCGTGTTGCGTGTGTAGGTTTCGAACGTGCGGATGCCGCGTTCGCAGAACAGCAGGTTCGGATTCTCGTTGGCCAGCACGTATTCGCCGGCGAGCAACCACTCCTCAATTTTCATCGAAAGACCGCGCTTGAGCAGGATGGGCTTGCCGGTCTTCGCGGCGGCGATGAGGAGTTGGAAATTCTGCGAGTTGCGCGCTCCGATTTGAATGATGTCCGTGTATTCTGCCACCATCCCGGCGTGGTTTTCTGAAAGCAACTCCGTGATGACGGCCAGACCCGTTTCGCGCCGCGCCTTGTCGAGCAATTTCAACCCCTTTTCCCCCAGTCCCTGAAATTCGTAGGGCGACGTGCGCGGTTTGAACGCCCCGCCGCGCAGAATGGTCGCGCCGGCGGCCTTCACCGCTTTGGCCGTGGTGAGCAGTTGTTTTTCGCTCTCGACCGAGCACGGGCCGGCCATGACGTGGAATCGTTTCCCGCCGAGCACGTGTTCGCGCACGCGCACGGTCGAGTTGGCCGGATGCGCCTCGCGGCTGACGAGCTTGAAGCGCTTCTGAATCGGCATGACGCTCTCGACGGCGTCCGGGAATTGCGCGGTAAGCGTTTCGAGGTTGGCGTGCGTGAGTTCGTCGCCGATGGCGCCGACGACGGTACGGGCCACGCCGCGCATGACGTGCGGGGTGTAGCCAAGCTTGCGAATCTCCTTGAGGACGGCGCTCTCCTTTTTCCTCGGAATGCCGGGTTTGAAGACGATGATCATAGGTGTTCAGGGTTGGCGGTTGTCTCCACAAAAAAGCCGCAGGCGGCGTGGCGACCTGCGGCGATTTTGGTTTCAAAGTTTATCGCAGCCGCAAGTGCGCCCCCGCCGGCCAAAAGTAAAAATAGAAATATCGGCCGCCGAAGGCGTTGTTCTTTTGCTCACTGCGCGAATTCACTGCGCAACGATAACAAAGCCCATGACGCCGTCAAGCGCCGGTTGACTGGCGCGCTTGCGCCCAGGGGCCGGACTTCCTATGAAAGAGGGCGCATGAATCGTTCATTTCTCTCCGCATTGACTTTGGCGGCGTTTGTTGCCGCTTCCGCTTGCCCGCTTGACGCCGCTTCATCGCCGGCAAAACCCAACATCATCTTCATTCTCGCCGATGATATCGGCTACGGCGACCTCTCGTGCTACGGCGCGAAACTGGTGCAAACGCCGGTGCTTGATCGCCTCGCGCGTGAGGGCATACGGTTCACCGATGCGCATTCGCCGGCGTCCACCTGCTCGCCGACGCGGCGGGCGCTGTTGACCGGCGCATACTCGTGGCGGCAACAGGCCGGCTCGGCCATTATGCCCGGCGACGCGTCGTTGAGCATCCCGCCCGGCACGTTGACGCTGCCCGCGATGCTGAAGCGCGCGGGTTACACCACCGGCGTCGTCGGCAAGTGGCATCTCGGCCTTGGCAACGAAGGCGGGCCGGATTGGAACGGCGACATCAAACCCGGCCCGTTGGAAATCGGCTTCGATTACGCGTTCTTTTTCCCCGCCACCGGCGACCGCGTGCCGTGCGTGTTCATCGAAAATCATCGCATCGTCGGCCTCGACCCGAACGATCCGATCGCTGTCAGCTACGTGAAGAAAATCGGCAACGAGCCAACGGGCAAGGAGAACCCTGAACTGCTAAAACTCCTGCACACGCACGGACATGACATGACGATCGTCAACGGCATTGGCCGCATCGGTTGGATGACTGGTGGGAAGACGGCGCGTTGGAAGGACGAGGAAATTGCCGACACGTTCCGGCAAAAGGCCGTGGACTTCATTGAGCGGAGCAAGCAGAAGCCGTTCTTTCTTTACTTCGCTACGCACAACATTCACGTGCCGCGCGTGCCGAATCCACGTCACCACGGCAAGAGCCAGTGCGGAACGCGCGGCGATGGCATTGTAGAACTCGACGTCGCCGTCGGCGAAGTGCTCAAGACTTTGGATCGGCTCAAGCTCACGAAGAACACGCTCGTTATTTTCTCCAGCGACAACGGCGGCGTGATGGACGACGGTTATCGCGACGTGAGCGGCAGTGGTTACGACGACGCGGTGTGTTTCTCGCATCCGTGCAATGGCGTGCTGCGCGGCTTCAAAGGCAGCCTTTGGGAAGGTGGCAACCGCGTGCCATTCATCGCGCGCTGGCCGGGCCACATCAAACCCGGCGGCGAAAACGGCGAACTCATCACGCTGCTGGACATGACGGCCACTTTCGCCGCGCTAACCGGCCAGAAGCTGCCCGTTGACGCCGCGCCGGACAGTTTCAATGTGCTACCCGCGATCCTCGGCCAACCGCACAACCAACCGGGCCGCGATACATTCATCGCGCACCGGGGCGGCACGAAAGGCCCGTTTGCCATCCGGCAAGGGCAGTGGAAACTCATCCAGACTGGCGGCGCGACCCCGAGTTTTGCCGTCGCCAACAAGACCGCCGCCGCCAGAGACGCAAGCCCATCCGCGATCGGGCTGTTCTTGGCCAACCTCGCCAACGACCTCAGAGAAGCAAAAAATCTCTCTGCCACGCATCCGGACAAAGTCAAAGAGTTGCAGGCTCTGTTCACGAAAATCCGCGAGCAGGGCCGAAGTCGGTCAGAGTGAGAAGGTGACTGAAAACTTGTAGCAGCCGACGTGAGTAGGTTCGTTCTGAAAGATGAAGGAAGAGTGATGAATGAAGAACCCAGTCAGAGCCTCGTTACCTCGGCTGCTACGGATTAGCCGAGCGCCCGCGTCACCGCTTCGAATACCGCCTCGACCGTGACCGACGCCATGCACCGCGCCAGTTCCTCGTCCGTTCCACGAATACCGCGACCGTCGTAGCGATAAAATTCCAGATTGCGCCCCGCCACGGCCGGGTTTTTCACGAGCGTGAAAGGATTGCCGTGCGGCTCGACGGGTTTGTTCCACGTGGGCGTCTCGATGACGATTTGCCGCGCCACTTTCATCGCCGCCGCGATGTGCATCAACGCCGTGTCCACGCTCAGGAACGCGGTGCAGTGCTTCACCAACGCCGCGACCTGGCGGAGGTCTTTGGTTTCCGGGTGGAAGACGTGGCTGGAATTGCCTTCGGCCAAAACCCGCGCGATGTCGTTCTCCTCCTCCGGCCCGCCAAAAAGCAGAATGGCCACTTCCGGGCACGTCCGGATCAACTTCTGGATGATTTGGATGTAATGCGCGAGCGGCCAGCGGCGAAGGGCGAGGTTTTTCGTTCCACCCGATCCGACGTGAATGCCCAGCAGCTTTCGCCCGGAAAGTTTTTTCTCCACGAGAAACCCATCAGCCCAAGCGTGTTCCGCCGGCGTGAGAAAAATTTCGTAGTCGTGCCGGGGCAATCGCCGTTTCGCGCCGAGTAATTCCAGCAGCGCGAGATTGTTCTCGATGCTGTGCCGCGCGTAATCCTGCGGGAGCGAGCGGTTCACCAGCAGCCGATCCAGTGGCGAGGCGTGATCATACTTGTGGCTGAGACGCATGTCGGCGCCGATGATATGCGCCACGAGTCGGTAGTGGACGCGGCTTTGCGGGTGGGTATTGATGGACACGTCGTAGCGCTCAGGTCGCAGACTGAGCAGAAATTTCAATGCCGCCGTTTTTGGTTCCGCCATCAGGTTGTGCTGGTGGACGTGGTTGAGGTGCGGGTTGCCGGCGAGTAAATCGCGCGCGCCGCGCCATAACACGAACGCGTCGAGGGTCGCGTCGGGGAAATTTTCCCGCAGCTCGTGAATGAGCGGCGTGGCGAACAGCGTGTCGCCAATGCCCGCCAGCGATATGACCAGCAACTTCATCGGCCTATACTTATCCCGATCCGCGGGGGTAATTTCAATTCAATTACCTGTCCTGCCGTTCACGCGCCAAACCGGCTGGAAATTTGGCGGAAAGTTTGTTTGCCCGCGCGCGGCACGCTGCATAACCTCCGCGCCCATGGACTCCGAGCCGATCACTTCTCCCGTTCACCACGCCGGGGCCTGGTTCAGTCTGGTCGGGGTGATTCTCATCGGCCTGTTCAATCTGTGGATGATCATTGACGCCATCCGGCGCAAGGAATGGATGTGGGTGGTCATCCTGCTGATTTTTCCCGGCCTCGGCACGTTGTGGTATTTCTTCTACATCTTCCGCGATTCGCCGCCCACGCGCGGCTTTGAATTGCCGGGCGCGACCGACCGCCGCCGCATCAAACAGCTTCAAGCGCAAATCCATCACCTCGACAAAGCCCACCATCACTCGCAACTCGGCGACGTTTATTTTCAACAGGGCAAGCTCGACCAAGCCGAAGCCTGCTACCGCGCCGCGCTCGAACGCGACTCACAGGACCTCGACACCCGCGCGCATCTCGGCCAATGCCTCCTGCGTCTGAAGCGCCCCACCGAAGCCCGGCCGTTGCTCGAAGGCGTCGTGACTGAGAATCCGAAACATGACTACGGCCACACGATGATGGCTTTGGCCGAAACGCTGACCGCGCTCGGGGAAACCGACAACGCGATTCTTTACTGGCAGCACATCACACAAAACCACAGTTACCCGCGCGCGAAAGTCCAACTCGCCGAGCTTTACCTCGCAAAAAACCAGCCCGACCTCGCTCGCGTGGAACTCCAAGAAGTGCTGGCCGAAGACCCGCACGCGCCGGCCTTCCAACGCAGACGTGATCGGATATGGATTGGCCGCGCGAGACGATTAATGCGGCGGTTGCCCGGCACGACGAATGGATAAAATGCCAGAACCCGGAATTCGTTCCACGTTTAGCCGGCGCCGCATCCGTTATTCCGAAAACGCGAGATAGGGGATGAAGACAATATTCACGATGGGGATGAACATCATGATCACGAGCCACGGACTTTTGCCGCGCGCGGTGCAGATTTTTGCCCACATCATGATGGCTACAACAATGTTCACGATCGGGATGAGAAACAGCAGAACCATCCACACCGCCATCTTAGCCACTTGCAACAGGGGAATGAGTTGCACAATCGGTATCCAAATCAGGATGCCGGGATTCACTCCGCACTTCTCGCAGATGCGCTTGGCGCAGTAACAGTAGAACAGGTAAAACGCCAGACCAATGACCACCAAGACCAACACCATAGCCAACCCCATACCGACAGCGGCCGCATTGCTTGCAGTTTCATTCATAGTGAATTTCTTTCTTTCTGGTTATTGTTGTTGAACGTCGTGAGGCTTGCGGGCCACGCCGACCCGCAGTGCTTTTCTCGCATAACGACGGGTGAAAGCAAGCTCTTTATGTGCACGCCGGAAGCTTTTCACTTCCGTGACGGGCGGCGCTCATTCATCCTAAGCGCATGTCAGCTTTGATTGCCATCGTCGGTCGCCCCAATGTCGGCAAGTCCGCGCTGTTCAACCGCATCGTCGGACGGCGCATCGCCATTGTCCACGACCAACCGGGCGTAACGCGCGACCGCATCAGCGCCGAGGCCGAGTGGCGCGGACGGCCGTTCACGCTCGTGGACACGGGTGGCATCGGTTTGCTGCGCCGCGAAAAATCTGACGACGTCATTGTCAAAGCCGCGCTCGAACAAGTCGAACTGGCCATCGAAGCGGCGAACGTCATCCTCCTCGTCGTCAATGTGCAAGAAGGCGTCGTGCCGTTGGACCGCGAAGTGGCGCAGCGCCTGAGAAAGAGCGGCAAGCCGGTGTTGATCGCCGCCAACAAGGTGGACACCGAACGCGTCGAGATTGATGCCGACGAATTCGCCCGGCTCGGTTTCGAGAAGATTTTCCCCGTCAGCGCGATCCACGGGCTTGGCGTTGAGGAATTGATTAACGCGGCAGTCGCGTTATTGCCAACGACGCGTGACGCGTGCCGAGTGGCGAGTGACGAGAATCGCGCCTCGGGCGAAGCTGCTGCCACCACGCCACCCGTCACCCGTCACCCGTCACCCTTGAAACTCGCCATCGTTGGCCGGCCAAACGTCGGCAAGTCCTCCATTATCAACGCGTTGACCAGTTCCGCCCGTGTCATCGTCACGGACGTGCCGGGCACGACACGCGATTCGGTGGACGTGCCGTTTGAAGTCGAAACGGACGGCGTGCGGGAGAAATACATCCTGATTGACACCGCCGGCATGAGGAAGACGCGGCGCGTGAACGATTCAATCGAGTTCTTCAGTGTCAAACGCGCGGAGGATTCCATTGAGCGGTGCGACATCGTGATCCTGGTTCTGGACGCCGAGTCGGGCATCTTGGAGCAGGACAAAAAGGTCGCGGATCAAATCATCGAAGCCCGCAAAGCCTGCATCGTCGTCGTCAACAAGTGGGATTTGTTCGACGAAGCTACCCGCGAGGCGCGCGAAGCGGAAATCGGACGGCGCCAAAAGAAAACGGTCCGTGGCGCGGCGGACATCATGACCACGCTGTCCGAGTTTGGCGCGTGGGTGCAGGAGAAATTATTTTTCCTCGATTACGCCCCGGTAATTTTCACGTCGGCAAAATCCGGTTTTCATCTGGATCGTCTGCTCGAAGCCGTCCGCTACGTGGCCGCGCAGTTGCAGCGGAAAATTCCCACTTCAATTTTGAACCGCACGTTGCACGACGCGGTCGAGCGCCGCCAGCCGGTGAGCGACATGGGCCATCGGTTGAAATTCTTCTACGCCACGCAGGTCCGGGAAGCGCCGCCGACGTTTCTGCTGTTTGTGAATCGCGACGAATTGTTCTCCGCGACCTACAAAAAATATCTGGCCGACTCGTTGCGCCGCGCGTTTGGCTACGAAGGCTGCCCGATCGTGCTCGTGCCCAAGCCACGACCCAAAACCATCGAGCCGAAGCGCCGAAACAGGATTGGTAACAGAAGAGAGCGAATAAGTTGAGTCTCCGGAGTGGCGGTCCTGACGTGATCGGTTTGTGATTCACTTGATGCCATGCACGAGGTCTTCGAGTTCCACGTCCAGCACTCTTGCAATTCTTAGCAACGAATCCAATGAAATTGTTCGCCAACCATTCTCCAATAAGGAAATGAACACAACGGACAGTTCGGCTTTTTCCGCCAAAGTTTCCTGAGTAAGCTTCGCGCGTTTGCGATACTCGCGGAGTCTATCACCCAAAACGCGACGATGAGGTGGAACCGATAATGCCACAATGAACGCAACCAAACAACGGCGTAGATTTCCATTTACATTAGTTAAATTTTTTTCTTGACTCTTTCCGTAACTTAGACAAAATGAGCGCGATCGAAGGCGATGTTTTCCTAAGCCGAACCGTGTGAATCTGTGTCAATCCCGGTCGCTTTCATTGGGGCGGGGAACGAATTTGGAAGTCCGCAACGTGAAACGATAAGCTATGAAAACTCTGAACCAAATCACCGGCAAACTGGTAGCTGTAATTTTCGTTTTGTCCTCCATCAACGCGTCCGGCAGGCCACGTGAGCCGTGGCCACCGCTACCTGAATTCGCGCCCGTGTTGTATCACGAGAGCTTCGACGAGGTTTATTCCTACTGCACAACGAATGCGTACTGGGTCGTTCCTGACTACGGCACTTTGATTGAATCCTGGTCGGGCTATGCACTGGAGCGCGCGGGTGACGTAACGCCCTTCGTGGTGCCTGGGTTGGACGCCGCTGGACACACCAACATCACGGCAGAAGGCGCGCTGCGGTTTTGGGTGAAGCCTTACTGGTCGTCAGCGCCGGACGGCAAAGGGCCGGGAAAGGATGCTCGCCTTGTTGAACTCCTCGCTGTGGGCAACAAACAGGTGCTCGTGATCTTCTCACTCCAAGTCAATGCAGACGGTACGGTGTTGTCGCTGGTCAGTGAAAGTGACAAGGGGCCGATGAACCTGATGAAAAGCGAGATTTGCTGGCCAGCGGGACAGTGGCATCAGGTGGTGCTGAATCACGGGCCGAAAGCAACGACGTTGCACGTTGACGGCGAACTCGTTGGTGAGAGCGAGCCGGTTTTGACGTTGCCGCCGCAAGCGGCAGCATTGGTTTGGGGCAGTACCGCAGATGGGACGGACAGTTTTGAAGGTGAGTTTGAGGAACTTTATACTTTTTCAAAGCCGCTGGAAGTGGCCCTTTATTATTCCGCGTTCAAAAACCAAGCGGCGTTGGGACCCATCTCGTTAGAAGAAGAAAAAGCATTGGCAGAAGCCGCAGCCAGATGGAGGGCTGAACATAAGTCCGAAGGCGGGGGTTCGGAAATGAGACTCCTGGTTGGCGGCACGAGTGAGTGCATCACCAACGTACCGGTCTATATCACGAACCTCGTTGCATTCTTCGATACCAATCAAGGCTGGACCGTGACGTTTGACATTCAAGGGAGCTACGACGGCACGACGACGGCGCTCTACGACGTGTTCACAACAACCAATCTGGTCGGGGACAACGGCACGAATTCGCAATGGGTGTGGCTGGAGCGCGGGCCGAGTTGCTCGACCTATCAGTACACCAACCAAGCGGAGGCGGTTAGTTTTTACCTTGTGGGCACGCCGCTGGATTCCGACGGCGACGGCTTCACCGATGCCTACGAACGACTCGTATCGCATAGCGACCCCAATGTACCTGACGCACCGGTCATCCTGTTCCAACCCCTGAGCCAGACGGTCGAGCAGGGAGATACCGCCACCTTCACCGTGATTGCTGATGGCGCGCAACCCCTCAGCTACCAATGGCTGCGGGGTGGAACAAACATCGTCGGAGAAACAAACAACTGGCTGACGTTTACCGCTGTTGATTCGTCTCAAGCAGACGATTACTCCGTTCAAGTCACCAGTTCGGCTGCCTTGTCCACATTGAGCAGCAATGCCACGCTGATGGTTCAATATGCCGACAACTGGCCGCTCGTTACTGTGGTCGGCCCCCGGCAAGATTATACGTTCAAGAACGGAACGACTTATTACATCGATTCGCGGGTGGAATTATACGGCACGACCACCATCGAAGGCGGAGCGATCATCAAACCGGCTTGGTATTACCCGGATTCCACGCTGGCAATCATGGGTAAGCTGGTGTGCAAGACCGAAGATGCTTATTTCCCGGCGTTCATTACTTCGGTTGACGACGATACGGTGGGCGACGCGTTCTATGACAGTTCCGGCACTCCCGAAGCGATCAGCAATGGCGTGCCATACCTCGACTTGACCTTCGCCCAGGATGCAAGTCCTGCGCTCGACAACCTGCGAATACGGTATGCCGACCAGGGAGTTGGCACGCCTACCAACAAACGACTCAATGTGTGGAATTGCCAGTTTGTCGGCTGCAATTCCGCCGTGATTGCGAACAAGGATGCGACCGTCAGCTTTCACAATGTTCTCTTTGGGGATTGCGGCACCGCCGTTGCGGGTGCGACCAACTTCACCGCGATTGAAGGGGAACACGTCACGGCTGACGTCACAAACTTTTGGACTCAGGTTTCGCCCACATGGATTAAACTCACGAACAGTCTGGTCATCGGCACGCTCGGCAGCGGCCCCACCTTCGTCACCGACCATTCCGCCATCAATCCAAGCGGCTCGGTTTTCCAGCCGGCAGGCAGTGGGCGTTACTACCTGACGAACACAAGTTCGTATGTCCGGACGGGCACGACGAACATCAGCCCGCGTCTTTTGACAGAGTTTCGGCAAAAGACAACTCAGCCGCCGCTGATCTTTCCTGAAATGCTTCAAATTGCCGGTGACCTGACGCTCGGCCAGCAAGTGGCGCGTTACACGAATGGTGCGCCGGACTACGGTTATTATTATCCCGCGTTGGACTACACCGTCGCGTGGATGACGGTTCGCGGCAACATTACGATGCTCCCCGGCACTGCGATAGGTTTTCGCAGCGAATACTCGGCAGCATTAGGTCACGATACATGGTGGGGATTTGACATGCGGGAGGGTTCAAGCTTCTCCAGCCGCGGCACGCCAAGCCGTCCAAACATTTTTACTGATGTCCAGATGGTGCAGGAACAACTCGCAAGCGCCTGCATCGCATCGTTCGTTCCCGACTTTTGGCCCAATGATAGTGGCAATGTCGCCCCTTCCCTCGATTTTCGTTTCTCAAATTTCTACGCCAATTCGCACTGGTATCATGCTTGGTCCGGCTACGATGCTGCCATCCAATACCTTTTCGCTCCCGACAGTTTGGTGAATTGGAACATGCGCGACTGCAACCTTCATGGCGGTCGCATCACCCTTGGGCAACCGGACGATGGTTCGTTTTATGGCGCTCCGCCGGATTGGTTTTACGGCGCTTGCGCAGTTTCGTGGGTGAACAACCTTTTCGACGGCGTTGCCATAGACCTTGACCCGACGTTTTATCGGTTTGATCTTGGAATGAATTGCGACATGGCCTTTGAAGCCTATAACAACCTTTTTCGCGGGGGGCTGTGGTTTCACTTGGAGCCGATCCCGGCGACGGCGGGCAACTGGGTGTTCAAGGACAACCTGTTTGACAAGGTGGATTTCGTCCAGAACACGAACGCGCCGCTGGATTTTAATTACAACGGATACTGGCCGCTCTCAGCTTCGGAGTTGAATTGGGCTTGGTACTCCTATCCGTGGTACGACTTCAACAGCGGTCAACTGCTGGTGACGACCAATGGTGGAGGCGGCAACGAGCAAGTCATGGCCGTTGCGCCGGAGTATCAGAACGGCGTGTTCGGAAATCATTATCTGCCGATCACAAGCGCGCTCTATGGCGCAGGCAGCCGCGCGCCGGGTGACGCGGGACTCGCGCAATACACCACGCGCGTTGACCAGACCAAAGAAGGCGATGAAACGACCGGCCACATGGTCAACATCGGCCTGCACTATGTCGTCGCGGGAACCAACAGCGTGCCGAAAGATTTCGACGGCGACGGGATTCCCGATTTCGTGGAAGATGCCAATGGCAGCGGTCAATGGGATGAGGGTGTGGAAACCAAAATTGACAACGCGTACACGACCACTGGCGTTTTGGATTCGACCAACTCCATTTATGATGACGTTGATCTCGATGGCGACGACCTTACCGGACGCGCCGAGCGTATTTTGGTTACCAGTCCGTTGATCGCTGATAATCCGCTAACCTTGACTCCTGTCATCACCGGCGAAGAGCCTTTTATTCTCACCTATTCAATCCCTCTGAGCGGTGACGTGAGCACCAATCGTTGCATGCTTGCCCTGCTGGACAATGGCGTGGCCGCAGGCGGTTATGAATTCATCCAACAATCAAACAACACGTACCAGGTGAAATGGAACACGACGTTTGCACCAAATGCTCTCCATTTTCTGCAAGTCGAACTGGTTATGCCAGGTTCGCGTCTTCCCAAGAACATTCCTGGTGCGCAGCCCGTGCTTTTCGTTCATGGACC
>JALOTT010000369.1 GCA_025457745.1 Verrucomicrobiota bacterium | reverse complement strand
ACTGTAGCCGCGAAAGAACGCAGAGATCGCAAGAGATTCTGTGTTCTTTGCGTTCTTTTGCGGCAAATCATCGGCTACGACATTTATTAAAATGCTCTAAAAGCCCATTCCTCTGGGCGGGTGACCAAGCCGTAACGAACCGGGTTCAGGCAGACATATTCCCATTTGCGTCGTTCGCTTTCGGGTGTGCGAAATTTGTGATCGTGGAAGCCCTCCTGCCAGCGCCAGGATCGTTTGATGCGGGTGAATTCATGGCCGGTAGCGCCGCCGGATGAGGGCACCCGGCCTGCAGGGACATCGTGTTGTAGGCCCGGTGCCCCCACCGGGCATTCCGCCGTTCCCATCGGACGTTCTTCCGCGCTACCAACACGCCGTTCCAATCCACCCACTACGGCCTTCAACGCCTTGATCCATTGGCCCAACCGCACCGCTTCCTGTCCCTGATGCGCGATCAAATAAACATGGTCGGGCATCACCACGAAACGACGAGGAAACCAATGATATCGCGATGGGCTGTCCAAAAGAAACGCGGTGAGACGTTGAAACGTGGCCTCGTTATCGAGGACGCGGACGCGGCTCTCCACGCAGAGCGTCAGCAGATACGAAATGTAGCCATCGCGGTCGGGCCATACACGATGGAGACGACGCAATCGCTGTGGTGGCGGTTCCGGTGGTTTGTTGTCGGCCGGGTTCCCCAACCCGGCGCCCGGTGTGATGTCACCACGCCCGCCGCGTGGGGGCACGCGGCCTACATCGTCTCGCGTGACCTTGTAGGCCGGGTTCCCCAACCCGGCGTCCCGGAACAAAACATTGCCGACGACGCGTGGTGACACACCCGGAACGCCGGGTGAGGTCACCCGGCCTACACGCGCGTTGTCATTGCTTTCAGCCATTTTGTTATTTTCGATTTTTTGCGGGGGCTGCGCCCCCGCACCCCCGCTTAAAACCGCAAAAATCTAAAATCTAAAGCCCCCTCACACAACGAAACCCAAAGTCGAGGACGTCGTCGCCCGGGTAGAAGCTGACGCGATTGGCGCACCGCGCGTAGTCGGCGTCGATGAACCAATCGCCGCCGCGCAACACACGGCGGCTCAAAGGTCCGGTTGGACCTCGCGTGTTGTTCTGCGTTGCTCCGGCGTTGGAATACCAACTGCCGTCATACCAATCCCAACACCACTCAAACACGTTCCCAGCCATGTCATGTAGCCCATACCCGTTCGCAGAGAAAAAGTCCACCGGATTGGTGTACGGAACACCGCCCGTGTTGAAATTGGTGTGATAACCTCTCGTCGGGCTGGTGTCGTAAGCGTAGGAACTTGATGAGTAGTAGTTCGCCCGGCTGTGCGTGATGTTGTCCGTGTCGCTCCACGGAAACCGATGCCCGCTCGACCCGCCCCGCGCCGCCTTCTCCCACTCCGCTTCCGTTGGCAACCGATAGCCATTGGCCAGCCAGTTGCAACTCCAGTCGCTCAGATTGTAACACGCCGTCCGCCCTTCCCTCTGGCTGTGGTAGTTGCAGAACGCCACCGCCCCATACCACGTCACCGTCACACACGGATACCCCGCGCCTTTCGCCGCCTTCATCTGAAACTGCGACCCGTTCCAGGTGATGCGGCAATCAGAAGAATCAAGGTCCAGCAACTCCCGCTGATTGCCCTCCAGGTTGCGTACCGTGGCGCTGGTCACGCTGATCTTCCCCTGCTGATACGCCCATTGCATCACTTCCACCATCTTGTCATTCGTGACTTCATACCGATCCATGTAAAAGGCGCTCACATAGACGCTGTGCTGGGGCACCTCATCACTGTAAGACTCGTGCCCCATATTGGTCGTCGCCCCCATCGCGAAGCTGCCGGCGGGAATGAAGGCCATGCCGGAGGGCGGATTGGGATCAAAGATTCGGTGGACCGTCACGGCATTGCTCGCCAGCACCTGCACCCAATCCACCCAGTTGGATTCGCCCGCCAAGGTCGTCGCCGTCTGGGCGGTGAACGTCGCGTTCGTGGCTTCATTGGTCCAGGTGACGTTTCCGTCCGCCGTCACGTCCGTAATCGTGGTTGGCACCGGCCCGGCGATGCGGAAGAAACGCGTTTCATCGGCGCGTGAGCACGGCACGAGCACAGACGCGAGCGCCACGAGTTGTAAATATCGAACGACTGAGGCCAACCCCGTTCTGAGGGCGGAAAGTTTCTTCATACCGTTTTTTATCTGAAAACGTCCTGAGGCTGAAACTGAATTGACAAATAGTCAATCACGATTTGCTACATCGCGCGGCGCGTTGTAGGCCGGGTTCCCCAACCCGGTGTCCGTGGACATGTTAACAACCCCCACGGGCGCAGACACGCGGATGCCGGGTGAGGTCACCCGGCCTACACCCACGTCTCTGGTTTTTCAAGGCCATTTGGTCACCGCGTCAGTTCTTTGATTTACCGAAACAAACAAGGGCACGATGGCTCGTGCCCTTGCCAAATTTGAATCTGTCCGGCTTACGCCCCCATGCCTTCCTCAAACGAACCGGCCGCCATCGGAAAGCACAGGTTGTCGCGCACGAAGGCAATGCCGTTGGCACTCGTAGCGTCGAGGTCACGATACGCGCTCTCGGCTTCGGCGATCAACGGAGCGGTCTTCGTGCCCATCACCTGGCAATAGCGTTGCGGGTAGCCCACGTTGATGAGTATCTCCACGTAGCGCAACATGTTCAGGTCGCCGCTCGGGATGTCCACGAATTGCATCGCGCGGTCGGGCCAGTTCGGCGCCATGGCGCGCAATGGCAGGCCGAAGCGGCTGGCAGTTCATGGGGAGCTCATGTTCACTCCGTCACCAGCGTGCCCACGGTTTCGCCCATCACCACCCGCTTGAGGTTGTGCGCTTTGAAGAAATCAAAAACAATGATCGGCATCTTGTTGTCCATGCACAGCGAAAACGCCGTCGAATCCATCACCTTGAGCTGCCTTTGCAACGCGTCCAGGTAACTGATGCGCGAAAAGCGTTTGGCTTTCGGATTCTTCTTCGGGTCGCTGTCGTAAACGCCGTCCACCTTTGTCGCCTTCAGAATGACTTCCGCGCCGATTTCGTTCGCGCGCAATGCCGCCGCCGTGTCGGTGGAAAAAAACGGGTTGCCCGTGCCGCCGCCGAAAATGACCACCCTGCCCTTTTCCAAGTGCCGTACCGCGCGCCGACGGATGAACGCCTCGGCCACCTGCGACATGGTGATGGCGCTTTGCACGCGCGTGGGCACGCCTTGTTTTTCCAGCGCATCCTGGAGTGCCAGCGCATTGATGATCGTGGCCAGCATTCCCATGTAATCGCCCGTGGCGCGCTCGATGCCGCGCTTGCTGCCGGACAAGCCACGGAAAATATTGCCCCCGCCGACCACGACGACGACTTGCACGCCCATTTCGCGTACTTCCTGAATTTGCCGGGCCATGTTCCCCACGGCTTCCGGGCTGATACTCAAGCCGCTCTCACCGCCGAGGGCTTCGCCGCTGAGCTTGAGCAGGACCCGGCTGTATTTGGGTTGTTGCTTCTTCTTCATGATGTATGGGTACGTTTGAAAACTGCGCAGCGTTTTAACAGTCACAGGGCAAGCCGTCAAATTAAAGGCGCCGCCAGTGGCTCGCTGAAATGCCCCGATGGTAGGGCGCGTCACTCCGTGCGCGCCGTCCACCGGCTGCCGACCGCGGCGCGCACGGAGTGACGCGCCCTACCCTGCGGAGGCTTGCACAACAAAAAGGCGTCCATTCGGACGCCTTCGTGCAATTCGACCGCGATACCTACGCGCTCTCGCCCACCTGGAAGCGGACGAAACGGCGGATCGTGATCTCATCGCCAAGCTGCTTGGCAACTTGGGCCATGTGTTCCTTCACGCTGATCTCGGAATTCTTTTTCACGAAGCCCTGGTCCACGAGGCAATAGGTCTGGTAGAACTTTTCCAGAATGCCCTGAATGATTTTCTCCAGCGCCTGTGGCGGTTTGCCTTTGAGACGGTCAGACTGGGCGGCGATTTCGCGCTCCTTGGCGACGAGTTCCGCCGGCACCTGCTCGCGCGTCACGGCGTAGGGATGACCGGCGGCGATCTGCAACGTGATGTCCTTCACGAGTTGCTTGAAGTCGTCGGTGCTCACCGTGCTTTCCTTGCCCGCGCCGACTTCCACCAACACCCCCACCTTCGCACCCGTGTGGATATAAGCGGCAACGAGACCGTAGCCTTGCACTTCCATGCGGGCGTGCCGGGGAATTTTGATGTTCTCGCGTATCTTGGCCACGATGGCCTCGCGGTCGGGTTCCAGGTTCGCACTGGCGTTCGCGGCGAAACTGCCTTTGTGGCTCTCGAAGCCGCTCCGACCCCGGCGG
>JALOTT010000047.1 GCA_025457745.1 Verrucomicrobiota bacterium | reverse complement strand
ATTTCCAAACCCTCATGGCTGAAGAACATCGCGCCAAGGCCCTGCGTTTGGTGTTGGGCAAACGCCCATCGCTCAAAAACCTCTCATGAATTGGCGCTGACGCCGCGCCGACGCGGCAGATTTCTCCTTGCGCGGCGGGACGATGGCCCTTATAACCCAGCCATCGCGAAAGGGCAGTTCCCCTCACGCGGTCGAAATCGAGATGCGAAGCCCCAGCATCCAATGCCAGCGGCACGCTTTACTTGCGCGGCGCAATGCCAATCTGTCCGCTGCCGTCTCCGCTTACGCTGGCAACCAAAACTTCCGCCTGACGGAGGCTACGCATGTTCTGGACTAAGGACTCCAAGGCTGAGAAGGAGCAGAAACGGTTTTATCTGCTGCCGGGCATGGGGGGCCGCGCGTATCGGCGCAAACGGAAAGCCATTCTCAAATCCTCGGTGGCGGTTGGCTTGCTGATTTCCGCGCTGATTGCGGTCGCGCTCTACCTACTCAACCGGCCGCATCCGTAATCGCATTTCCCACGATTCTGCGCCTCGCCTGTCGGACAAAATCTCAGCCCGTCTGGCTGCGAACGAAAATGAAATACCAAATGAGCACCACGGCGAGAATGCAGGTGAACCAGCCCACCTCACGGCCGCGACCGCTGAACAGCTTGATGGTCGGATAGCTGATGAAACCCAACGCCAGCCCGTCAGCGATCGAATACGACAGCGGGATTCCAATCAGCGTCAGAAACGCCGGCACGGATTCGGTGTAATCTTTCCAGTCAATCTTGGAAACGTTCTGCACCATCATCGCGCCAACGATGACCAGCGCCGGTGCGGTGATGGGCGGATAACTTCCAATCATCGCAATCAACGGGCTGAAAAATAACGCCAGCAGAAACAACGCGGCTACGACCAACCCGGTCAACCCCGTGCGCCCGCCTTGTTCGACACCTGAAGCGCTTTCGATGAAGCTTGTCACCGTGCTCGTGCCCAACGCCGCGCCTGCCACCGTGCCGACGGCGTCGGAAACCATCGCCTGTTTCGCGCGGGGGAGCTTGTTGTCACGCATGAAGCCGGCTTGTTCGCAAACGCCGACCAATGTGCCAATGGCGTCGAACGTGAGCATGAACAAGAACACGAATACGAACGGCAGCATCTTTGGCGACAGCGCGTGTGCGATATCCATTTGAAGAAATGTCGGCGCGAGCGACGGCGGCGCGGCGACAACACTGCTGGCGAGGTGAAATTGTTTCGCGAGCATCAAGTTCGCGACCAGCGGCGAAACCGTTGGAGACAAAGCCAGTTTCAGCCCCACGGCCAACGCCGTTGCTGCCACGATACCCCACAAGATCGAGCCACGCACCTTCCGCGCATGCAGGACCGCTGTGGTGAACAGCCCAACGAAGAACACGACCAGGTCCGGCGACGCGAAGTGCGCGTTCAACTTCACTGCCGAGCCAGGATCCTTGAGGATGACGCCTGCGTTCTGCAATCCGATGAACGCGATGAAGAGCCCTATGCCGGCGGCAATGCTGTTCTTCATGCTTGGGCTGATGGCGTTGAAAATCATCTCGCGCAATCCCACCAGCGAAAGAATTAGGAACAGCACACCCGAAATGAACACCGCGCCGAGGGCTACCTGCCAGCCATTCGCAAAGCCCGCCGCCGTCGCTGCCGGGATGGCCGAGAACACGAAGAAGAAGTTTTCGCCCATGCCCGGCGCCTGCGCGATGGGATAACGCGCTAGCAACGCCATGATCGCGGTTGCCAGTGCCGCGGCCAGGCAGGTCGCCGTCGTGACCGCGCCGAAGTCCATGCCCGTATTCATGCCGAACATTGCACCGGACAACACGGCGGGTTGCACGACGATGATGTAGGCCATCGTCAGGAACGTCGTTACGCCCGCGAGGATTTCCGTGCGAACGGAAGTCTGGTTCTCGGAGAGGTGGAAGCAGCGCTCGAACATAAACTCGTTTCGATGGCGCTGACTGTAACCAGTCACCGGTGTCTTTCGAGGAATTTTTTAGCGCTCGACGAAATCGGAAGCTGGATTTTCCGGGGCGCGATAGAAGTCCAGAAATGCCACGTGTTTCTCAACGAACGGCTTTACAAATATTACGAATGGATTTAGCGGGGATCGCCCAATCTCCCTTCGAGGACTAAAGTAGATCGTATGGCGTCAGAATCCCTAGTAGCTCATCCGATTCGTTCCTCGTTACCAAAACCGGCTGCCCGTCCCAGTCAGCAACTACCGTGCTTACCGATTCTGTTGCCTTGCAGGTCCGTGCTTCGATCAGCAGCCCTTTGTCATTCTTGATTGCCTCTGCCAAAGGTTGCAAAAGCAGCTTCTTCCTCTGTCCATTCGCTCTCCCGATACTGAGATACTTCGCCAGGGTCCTATCCGTGAGTAATTCCCAACGGGATTTACCGTCGTGCTTCACCGGAAGACACGAAAACGAGTTCTCCAGCATCGTTCGCCGGATGAAGCTCAGTGGCTGCCACATCTCAGCGCAGACTACGTTCTTCCCCATAAAATCGCTGATCTTTTCGCAATCATTCATCAGAGCATCCTCCAGCACCAACGCCAACTCCACGGCGTGCGACGTTGCGCACCGGGCTGCCGACCCTCCATGCATCGCATTATTCCGAGCTTCCAGCACCAACTCATACAGACGAGAAAAAGGTACGTGCAACTCGCGGCACTTCTTCGGCGACGAATCGCAAAGCGGAGAGCGCCTGGCAAGTTTCGTAATAGGCTCCTTGAACTTTCCCAAGCCGAGTGGCTCTCCAGTCAAAAAACACCCCAGCCGCTCCAGCGCGAAAACTATTTCCTCGAATGCCTCGGCGTCCTGCTGCGCTTTGAATCGCGCCTCTCGTAGTTGGTCACGAAAAAACAGAGCTTCATTCATGTTCAGAGCTTTGCTCATAAACCATTACCTCTGGAGTACTTTTGGTAAAGCTTGTACGCCTCAGGATTCTGTTTGATGGTCGCCTCAAAACGCGATAGCCGCTCCCCAAACTCCTCAAGATTCATTTTACCGTCATTAAGCGCATTCTTGCGCTGCTCACCCAACAGCCAGCACTTTTCAAACTCGCTGAGTTCTTTGAACACGGGAGATGCGATTGCGTCTGCCAATCGTACTTTTGTAAGCAGGAAAGCAGGCTTCGCCTTCGTGAACCTCTGCCAGTCCGCTAAATTTCGCCTCACGGCATCAGGGTATTGAGTCCAATTGACAGAGTCGGGCCAGACAAGATCCCAACGTATGTCGAACCGGAGTTCAGAGTAATCGTGTCTCAAAGAAAAGGGATTTATCATGTTTAAGGTTTCGGTGTACGCCTTCGCGTACAAATTGTACGCTTTTTCAAAATCGCCCTGGCAGGCGTGAAGGAACGCGAGCGCTTTGAGATTTGGGTATCTGCGCAACTCGACTTCATTCATGATCGAACGGATTGACCCTGCGACATCGCCACGCTCAATTCGGTCAAGCGGCGGGGTGAACATTTCTGTGATCTCACTCTCAAAACCTCCACCTTCAGAAATCGTTTCCGTCACAGACACCTTTTCTGATCCGGTGTGCTGTGTCGCCCCAGATCGTTCGCAGAACTTCTGACCGCAGAGACGAGAGGTTTTGACCAACTCGTCATCCGAGCAGTTCGCCCGCAACTTATCGTAAGGCAGGCGAACCGTGTTCCTTTCCCCAGCCGATTTCCATTCGTGAACCCTGCGGAAGGCGGCAATAATATTGGTGTCCCCACTCTTTAGTCTGCCAACCAGCTTCCAATCGAATTCGATTTGGAACGCTTTGTCTTCATATTTCGCCTTTGCGAATTCAATTGAGACCTTCAAGAGCGGCGAGATTTGAGAGAGCTTGATATCCCATATATAACGATCGTACGGATTATACACGCGTTCGTGGTCAACAAAACTTCGAAGCAGGTCATCAGAACCAAGCCCGGCAAAGAGTTCAGGAACCTTGCCAAACTCGGAAACTTTGCTCCGTAAAAACGCCACGACCGACTTTACCCCGGACTCCAACGAGCCATGGCGCTGAATCACACGGTCCAACTCCTCGGCGTATGACGCTTTAGTAGATGTTCGCACTTCTTTCTTCTTCCCCGGATCGAGGTTTGCCATGTCCTTGTCCAAGGCAAAGGCAAGCGGAAGGGCCACTTCGGCTTGGACGCAGGTCTCGACATCGAAAACGCGCAGGTCTTGCAGGTCATTAATCAGTTTGTTCTCGATTGTGACCAACGCTCGCCAGGCGTCGTAAAATCGCACGATG
This sequence comes from Verrucomicrobiota bacterium, assembly GCA_025457745.1. GTDB lineage: Bacteria > Verrucomicrobiota > Verrucomicrobiia > Limisphaerales > JADLHS01 > JALOTT01. Next base: position 10,420 of record JALOTT010000047.1, on the reverse strand, counting down.
GGCTCCTTGAACAACTCGGCTTTCGGAACGAAAGCAGTCTTGATTGCGAAGTTGAGGTTCTGGGCGATTTCCTCGCCGCTGCTTTTCGAGCCGGCCGTCACCACACCCAAAGCCGCCCCGGCTTTGTCCACCAGTGGGCCGCCGCTGCTGCCGCTCGAAATTGAGGCGTCAAACTGGACGAGCTTCTCGGTTTCAGAACTGACAAGCCCCTGCGTGATTGATTTATTCAAGCCCAGCGGAAACCCGATCGCAAAAACTCTTTCGCCAATCTTGAGGCCACCCGCGCGCGTCCTTAATGGGGCGATCTGCAAGCTTGGCGGAAGGTCTATCAATGCCAAATCAAGCTCTGGGCTGATACGATAGCTTGGCGCCACAACCAAGGTATCTTCCGAACTGCCAACTCGAACCTCTTTGGCTCCCAAAACGACGTGGCGGTTGGAAAGGATGAACTTCTTGCCTTGCAACTCGCACACGAATCCGCTCCCAATCACGGTGTCGCCTTCGAGCGATTTTGCTTCCACGCGTACGACCGAAGGGCTGACTCGGCTCCATATCTCCTCCGGCTTCAAATCGCGCTCAATTTTTCCACATCCAGCCAAAAGCAATAGCCCGATACCCAGAAAACCAAGATTAGTTATCGATTTCATAAAAAACCTCGTGAAAACCTCTGCCGTAAAAAAGCCTCATATCAGATACCCAAGGCCGTAGTAAAGCTGATCGTGCGCTAGTCCAACCGAGCGGTGCTGCGCTTTTCGTGTCCGCTCACGCAGACGCATCCGGCTGCCCCGCGTCCAGATCAATCAGGATGTCCCGCGGCTCGGCGCCTTTGCCCGGGCCGACGATGCCGCGATTTTCCAACTCGTCCATGATGCGGGCCGCCCGTCCGTAACCGAGGCGCAGCCGCCGTTGCAACAACGACACGCTGGCCTTCTGCTCGCTACGGATCACTTCGATGCACTGCTGGATAATTTCCTCGTCCTCGTCAATGCCGCTTTCATTCCCGAAGTCGTTGGCGGGCCGAGAGAGTTGCTGGTGGATTTCCATTTCGTAACTTGGCTTCGCCTGCTTGGCGATGAAATCCACGATGGTTTGAATCTCGTAGTCGGTGATCAGCGCGCCCTGGGCGCGAATCAATTTCGACGAGCCGGGCTGCAGGTAGAGCATGTCGCCCTTGCCTAAAAGTTTGTCGGCGCCCATCGCGTCGAGAATCGTCCGCGAGTCCACGCGCGACGCGCACTGGAAGGCGATGCGCGCGGTGATGTTGGCCTTGATGACGCCGGTGATGACGTCCACGCTCGGCCGCTGGGTGGCCACGATGCAGTGGATGCCCGCCGCGCGCGCCATTTGCGTGATGCGCGCGATGGCCATTTCCACGTCGGCGGGCGCGACCAGCATCAGGTCCGCCAACTCGTCAATGATGACGACGATGTAGCTGAGTTTTTCGGGAATGACGATGTCGTCGTCGCGCGGCACGACGATTTGCTCGTCCACCTCGACCGCGAAACCGTCCGCGCCCGGCTCGACGTTTTCTTTTTTGGCCACGAGCGGCAATTCCATTTCCGTTTCCGGCAGCGGTTTGTTTTTTGGCCGCGCGTTGAACGACGCGACGTTGCGCACGCCCACGCGCGCGAAAATCTGGTAGCGCTTTTCCATTTCGTTTACGACCCAGCGCAGCGCGAGGATGACTTTCTTGGGGTCGGTGACGACGGGCACGACGAGGTGGGGCAGCAGATTGTATTGCTGCAACTCGACGACCTTGGGGTCAATCATCACGAAGCGAAGCTGGTCTGGCGAAAATCGGAACAGCAGCGAGGCGATGATGGCGTTGATGCAAACCGATTTGCCCGACCCGGTGCTGCCCGCGATCAGCAGGTGTGGCATCTCCGCGAGGTCCGCCACGATCGGATGTCCGTAAACGTCCTTGCCCAGCGCCACGGGAATCTTCGCCTTGCTGTTGCGCCACTCCTCCGCATCGAACAGGTCGCGCATGATGACCGTGCTCTTGGACGGATTCGGCACTTCGATGCCCACGGAGCTTTTGCCCGGCACGGGCGCGAGGATGTGGATGCGCTCGGCCTTGAGCGCAGCGGCGAGGTTGTTGTTGAGAGCCTGGATTTTTTCCAGCTTCACCCCCGGCGCGGGATGCAACTCGTAGCGCGTGATGGTCGGGCCTTTGGTGATGTCGCCCAGGGAAACTTCGATGTCGAATTGCGCGAGCGTCTGCTGCATCAACCGCGCGTTGGCCATTAATTCCTCTTTCGATTCCGTGGGTTTTACCGCCATGTCCGCGTGCTGAAGGAAGTCCAGCGAGGGTAGCTGGTAATTACCAATCATGGGCGTGGACGCCACGGTGATGGGCTTGGGCCGGCGCGGCTTCGGTCGCGTGAGGCCGGTGATTTTGATCTCGGCTTCAGGTTTTGGCTCGGCCGGCTTTTCGTCAGCCTCCTCCTTGGCCGCGGCGTTCTCTTCGGGCTTCGCCTCGTCGGTCTTTGCCGGCTCGTCGGCTTTGTCGCCAAGCACGTCCGCGGTGCTGGCCGCGCCGAGGTCACGTGGGGAAATGGCTTCCTCCCGTTTGGCGGGTTCGGTGGAGGCCGGTTCTTTCGGCGGTTCGGGTGGCGCGGGTTTTTTAGGACGCGCGGACCGGGCTTGTGGCACGCTCAAGTCCGTGACCGTGGGTGCGGGCACGGGTTTCATATCCGCGCCGAGACCGCTGGTGCGGGTGACTTCCTCCTGCAATTTCTTCGCCTGCTTTTCGAGGTCGCGGGCGCGGCGTTCCAGCGCGATTTCATCCGGCGTCATGCCTTCGGTGTTCAACTGGTCGCTGAAGCAACCGCGCAACCATTCGCCGAGCCGGAAATTCGTGAGGAACAGCAGGCCGATGAGATAGAGCGCGGCATAGACGATGGTCGCGCCCACGCCGCCAAGCATCCAGAAGCCGTATTCGTAAGGGAAGTAGCCGAGCCAGCCGCCGATGAATGGCGCGGTGATTTTTTCCCGCCAACTTCCGGCCAGCGCCGTGCCATCCGTCATGTGGAGCAAGCCGGTGAGCGACAACACCGCCACGACCGCCCACATGACGGACCAGCCGGAACGTTGCCGCAGGTAGCCGAGGAAATTGAACAAATACGCCACGCCAAACACCGCCAGCAACAGCGGCAACGCATAAGCCGCCAGCCCGAAGATGAAGAAGGAACCGTGTGCGATCCAGGCGCCGAAAGGCCCGATCCAATTATGCACCGGCTTGTTGGGCGGCATCCGGACCGAGGACAGGTCGTAGCGGTCGAACGAGAACTGCGCCACCAGCAACAACAGCGCCGCCGCCAGCAGCGCCACGCCAATGACGTCGCCGAAACCATTCTCCGAACCCGAAGACGACTTCCGTGACATGGGCGCAGGGTAGCAACACGGGCGAAAAGTTGAAAGTGATTTCCGAATCCTCCTCGTCCTCGTGCCCGTCCGCCTCCTCGAATTCAGGTTGGGTTTCAGGCCAAGTCGGGGACGAGAACGAGGAGGAGGACGATTGAGCGTGCCCGTTGACTTGCGCGGCAGCTTTGTTAGCGTTGGCTTAACCGATGGCCAACAAGTCACTCGCCCGCCTCATCCGAATCCTGACCGGCACGTTCGGCACGGCCAAGGACGAGTTGCTGTCGTTGGAAGCCAACTTCACCAGGTTTGAAAAGTTCGTCCACTTCTGGGTGCTCGTCTGGCAAAGTTTCGTGCGCAACCGCTGTCCCGTGCGCGCCTCGGCGCTATCCTTCACGACTCTGCTGGCGCTGATTCCGATGCTCGCGGTGGGCATGAGCATCAGTAGCGCGTTTCTCAAAACGCAGAGCGAAACGCAGCTCAAGTCTTTCATCCAGCAATTCCTCGATTACATGGTCCCGAATGAGCGGGCAGCGATGAATTTGCCCATGCTTCCGGGCGAATCAGGCGGCACCCCCACGAACTCGATCGTTGCGGTGGAATCCGGCGTGACCAATCTGGTTTCGGAATTCGTAATCACCAACGCCGCAAGCGCCCAAAGCATCCCGGGCAACGACCAACCCCGTGACAACTCCATCGTGGCTGCGAAGAAGCGCGCGGCGAATGTCATCTACGAGTTCATTCAAAGCACTTCCAGCGGCGGGCTTGGGGCTTTGGGTGTGATCTTCTTATTGTGGACGACGATCGCCACGCTCACGCGGGTCGAGGAAACGTTCAACGACATCTGGGGCGTCACGCGTGGGCGCGATTGGTTGTCGCGGATTACGAATTACTTCACCACCACACTGCTCGTGCCGTTGTTGTGCCTCTGCGCGCTGGGTCTGGCCAGCGGATCTCGCTTTCAGAAGACACGCGAACTGTTGGAAGTGCTGCCGTTTCTGGAAACGCTGATTTCCCAATTGCTGCCCGTCCTGATTATTTGCGTGACCTTCGCGTTGTTCTACAAGCTCGTGCCCAACACCAAGGTGAATTTCAGCGCCGCCCTCGCCGGCGGCGCGCTCGCCGCGATCAGTTGGCATCTTTTCAACATTGCCAGTATTCACCTCGCCACCCGGGTGGTGAACGCCAGCAAAATCTACGGCAGCCTGGCGCTGGTGCCCTTGGTGATGGCGGGACTCTGGACCGTGTGGGCCATCGTGCTGTTCGGCGCGCAAGTTGCCTACGCCTACCAGAATCGTGAATCGTATTTGCAAGAACGGCTCGCGGAGAACGTGAACCAACGCGGACGCGAGTTTGTGGCGCTGCGGCTGATGACATGCATCGGCCAACGCTTCGAGCGCGGCCTGCCGCCGGTGACCGTTGCGGAAATGTCCCGCGAACTGGGCATACCCACCAAGCTCATCCAGCAGGTCCTCCAAACTTTGCTCGCCGCGCGCCTCATCGTGGAGGCGTCTGGCATCGAACACGGTTACACGCCGGCGCGTTCGCTCGAGGCCATCAATTGCCATCACATTCTGCTGGCCATGCGCGCCACTCAGGGACAGGAATTGGTCACGCGCGAAGAACCGGTGCGCGAGGAAGTCTTTGGCGAATTCGCCCGTATCCAGGCCGCCGAGAAAGTGGCCGCGTCGTCGGTGACGATACTGGCGCTGGTGAATCGGGCGCATGCGCGGTTAAACCTCGCCGCGCCGGTCGAATTGACCGAGTTGCCGCAAGAGCCTGTGAACGTCCCATCCATTGCTTCGACAACTTCATCTTCAACCAACGACAAAAAATCGTAATCCATTATGATCATCGGCGTTCCCCGGGAAATCAAAGAACAGGAATACCGCGTGGCGTTGCTGCCCTCCGCGGCATACCAGCTTATCAAACGCGACCATACCGTCGTGGTCGAACGTGGCGCCGGCGCGGGCGCAGGCTTTCCCGACCTTGAATATCAGCACGCCGGGGCGAAGTTCGTGGACTCACACGCCGCCGTGTTCGAACAGGCCGATCTCATCGTGAAGGTGAAGGAGCCGCTGACCAACGAAATCGGTCTGCTTCGGCCCGGCCAGTTGCTTTTCACGTATCTCCACCTCGCCGCGAGCAAACTGCTCACGCAGGGCCTGATGAAATCCGGCGTCACCGCGCTGGCGTATGAAACGGTCGAAGTCAACCGTCGCCTGCCATTGCTGGAACCGATGAGCGAAATTGCCGGACGCATGAGCGTGCTGGTGGGCGGCTATTTTCTCGCGAAACATTTTGGCGGCAGCGGCGTGCTGCTGGGCGGCGTGCCGGGTGTGTTACCGGGGAAAGTCGTCGTGCTTGGCGGCGGTTCGGCGGGTGTCAACGCCGCGCGCATGGCCCAGGGTCTCGGCGCGGACGTTACCATCCTCGAAGTGGATTTGGAGCGGATGCGCTTTCTCGACATCACGCTCCACACGGCGCACACGCTGTATTCGAGCGAAGCGCATTTGATGGAATTGCTGCCGCACGTGGACCTGCTCATTGGCGCGGTGCTCGTGCCCGGCGCGCGCGCGCCCAAGTTGATCAATCGCGAGATGCTGGCCCGGATGCGGCCCGGGAGCGTGCTGGTGGACATTGCGATTGACCAGGGCGGCTGCGCCGAAACTTCCCGCGCGACCACGCACCAGATGCCGGTTTATGTCGAGGAAGGCGTGACACACTATTGCGTGGCCAATATGCCCGGCGCCTACGCGCGCACCGCCACGCAGGCGCTCACGAATGTCACCTATCGCTACATCGAGACCTTGGCGGATCATGGACTGGCTGAGGCCTGTCGGCTTCAACCTGCGTTGCTTGGCGGCATCAACGTGATGAACGGCAAGGTTACGCACAAAGCCGTGGCCGACGCGCACGGGTTTCCCTTTGCGGAGCCGCAACTCCAATAGCGCTTCGCCAGCGCCATTCCTGCCAGTTCGGTATCATTTCATTTGAAGCCGCGCGGCATTGCGAAAAGTTTCCACGAATCCACTTGCTGCTCACGGAACCGGTGTTTACGCTACTCTGGCAGCCGCGCAGATGTGCTCCGTGTCATGCAAACCACCACTGAGTTCGGATACGATTCGCGCGTCGAGGGCGATGTGGTTCACACGCGCCTCGATTCCGCGCTGAATTGGTTTCGCAAGAACTCCATCTGGCCCATGCCGATGGGGCTGGCCTGTTGTGCCATCGAACTCATGGGCACGGGGGCCAGCCGCTACGACATCTCCCGTTTCGGCATGGAAGTGATGCGCTTCTCGCCACGCCAGTCGGATGTGATGATCGTCGCGGGCACGGTCACCTACAAAATGGCGCTGGCCGTCAAACGTATCTACGACCAGATGGCCGAGCCGAAATGGGTCATCGCCATGGGCGCGTGCGCCTCAACCGGCGGCATGTATCGCAGCTACGCGGTTTTGCAGGGCGTGGACAACATCATTCCGGTGGATATTTACGTCGCGGGCTGTCCACCGCGACCCGAGGCGCTGCTCGACGCGCTGATGAAGCTGCAAAACAAGGTTCAACGTGAGCCGTTGCTGGCCACTTTGAAGAAACCCGGCCCGGCGCTGGCAAAAGCTTAACCACGAATGAACACGAATAGACACAAATGGGATTTCTCAGGTAGGGCGCGTCACTCCGTGCGCGCCGCTCGTTCGATGTCATGCCACGGCGCGCACGGAGTGACGCGCCCTACCCACAGCAATTCGTGTTCATTGGTGTCCATTCGTGGTTGAAATGAACGCTGCCGATCTTGCCAAAAAACTCTACGAAAAATTCGGGGAACTCCTCTCCGGGTCGGCGGAATTTCGTGGTGAGCTCACTCTGACCGTCGCGGACGCTGAGCGAATCGTTGAGATTTGCGCGTTTGCCAAGAGGGAGCTTGGTTTCGATTTCCTCGTGGACGTTTCCAGCGTGGACAACTACGGCGACGACCCGCGCTGGACAATTGTTTACGAACTTTACGGCGTCGTTCATCGCCAGTATTTGCGGCTCAAAACCAATGTGAGCGAGGAAAAGTCCGAGTTGCCGACCATCACCGGCGTCTGGCGCACGGCAGATTGGCACGAGCGCGAGATTTACGACATGATGGGAATCCGCTTTCGCGGTCATCCCGACTTGCGGCGTATCATCATGTGGGAAGGCTATCCTTACTTCCCGTTGCGAAAAGATTTCCCGCTGGCCGGCAAGCCGAGCGAAATGCCGGACGTGGCGTTTAGCAAAACTGCGCCCAGCGAAGGTGGCCCGTTTGTGACCGCGCCGGGCGGCAAGGATGCCATCGAGCGTGAGCCGCGCGTGCGGACACCGGAGAACTGATTTCATGGCCGTAAAAGAACACAAAGGGCGCAGAGAATTGAGCGGAGCGCGGACTTTAGTCCGCTTCACCTCACGAATTGCCGACGCGCTTGCGAACCATGCCGAGCATCTAATGCTTTGGATGCCGAAGCGGGCTGAAGCCCGCGCTCCTTTGCGCCCTCTACGTTCTTTTGCGGCCAAATAATTCCATGCCCTCAGTCCAAGAAATCAAAATCCGCGATTCCGCTGCGCAGGCCGCGGCGGGGGCAATCGCCTTGCCGCGTCCGAACGACGAGGAGTTGCAGGACATGCAGGGCGAAAAGATGGTCCTCAACATGGGACCGTCGCACCCGTCCACGCACGGCGTGCTCCGCATCGTCCTCGAACTCGATGGCGAGATTATCACCAAGGCCGTGCCCGACATCGGCTACCTCCACCGCGGCGACGAAAAGATCGCCGAGAACATGACGTGGACGCAGTTCATCCCTTACACAGATCGGCTGGATTACCTCGCGCCATTGGCCAACAACGTCGCCTACGCGCTCGCGGTCGAAAAGCTCCTCGGTATCCAGGACAAACTTCCGCCGCGCTGCCAATACATTCGGGTGATCTGCGCGGAACTGGCGCGCATTTCGTCGCATCTGCTCGGCGTCGGCTGTTTCGCAATGGACGTGGGCGCAATGACGGTCTTCCTCCTGACCTTTACGGAGCGCGAAAAGATTTACAACCTGTGCGAATCACTCACCGGTGCGCGGTTCACGACGAGTTATACGCGCATCGGCGGGGTTTCACGCGACACCCCGCCCGGTTGGTGCGAGGCGGTGCGCAAGTTCCTCAACGAAGTCGTCGTTAACATCGCCGAGGTCGAGACGTTGCTCACGCGCAACCGCATCTGGGTGGACCGCACACGCGACGTCGGTGTGATCTCGAAAGAGACGGCGCTGGACTTCGGTCTCACCGGCCCGAATCTGCGCGGCAGCGGCGTGGATTACGATCTGCGCAAAGCGCAACCGTATCTTTGCTACAAGGATTTGCAGTTCGACGTGGTGCTCGGCTCGGTCGGCGATTGCTACGACCGCTACCTCGTGCGCATGGAGGAAATGCGCCAGAGCGTGCGCCTCGTTCACCAATGCCTCGACAAACTCCCCGGCGGCTTCGAAAACAAATCGAAAGAGCCGGTGAACGTGGCCGATGGCAAAATCGTTTTGCCGCCGAAGAACAAGGTCATGTCGAGCATGGAGGAATTGATTCACCAATTCATGCTCGTGACGCAGGGTGTGAATTGTCCGCCCGGCGAGATTTACTTCGGGCACGAGAATCCGAAAGGCGAGCTGGGCTTTTACATTCACAGCCGAGGCGGCGGCACGCCGTACCGGCTGAAGATTCGCTCGCCGTCGTTCTGCAACCTGAGCATCCTATCGCACCTGTTGCCGGGCCACATGATGAGCGACACCACGGCCATCCTCGGCTCGTTCGACTTCGTGATGGGAGAATGTGACCGATGAACTTTGCTGCAAGAGAACACAGAGAACACAAAGGAGCGCGGGTCTATGACCCGCAGCGGCCCGCTTTGCATTTAAGCGTGCTGCGGCTCACTGAGCCGCGCTCCGCTGAAGTTTCTTTGCGCTCTTTGTGTTCTTTCGTGGCTAACAAAGAATGAGTTTCACCGTTCCAGCAAACCTTGAAGCCGAGATTGACGAGCTGATCACGCATTATCCCGTGAAGCGCAGCGCGTCGCTCATGCTGCTGCACGCCATCCAGGAACATTTCGGATGGATTTCGCAGGAGGCGGTCGAGTGGACGGCGAAGAAGCTCGACCTGCAACCGATTAACATTTACGAACTCGTCACGTTCTACCCAATGTTCCGGCAGCAACCGGTCGGGAAATACCAGATCAAGGTCTGCCGCACGTTGAGCTGCGCGCTGGGCGGCTCGTATGCGTTGCACCAACATTTTTGTGACAAGCTTGGCCTCGATGCGCACAAGCATGGCCCACAAACGACGAAGGACGGCAAGTTCACGGTCGAGTTCGTCGAATGTCTCGCCAGTTGCGGCACCGCGCCGGTGATGATGTGCAACGAGGATTTTTACGAGGGCGTCAGCCACGCTAAAGCGGATGAAATTGTGGCAAAGTGCAAATAAACAGTCCCCGATGGCAACCAAGCGCAAACATGAAAACAAGCCTGAAAGAATGGCGAAGGGTTTACGCACGTATCAAAAACGTTCGCGGACTCGACGAGCACGAAAAAGTCCTCTACGCGCGAAGTCTGGCCGCAACGCCGGACGAGCGATGGCAGATGAACGTTCAGCGGTTCAAAGCTCTTGGAATTTGGGGAAAAGGTCTGGCCGGAAAACGCAAACTGGAACGCCTCGTGCTTGCGGGGAAAGTTTGATGCAAATCGTAAATCGTAAATCGAAAATCGTAAATGGGGATTGGCTGCCCGACATGGATTTGAACCATGACAAACAGATCCAGAGTCTGCTGTGCTACCGTTACACCATCGGGCAAGCCGGCGCGTTGGATAGGCTATACGCTTTCCCCGGCCAGTCAAGCTGCGACCGTAGGACAGGCGTCGCGCCTGTCTCTAACTTTTTGGATTTGAATCAGAGACAGGCGCGACGCCTGTCCTACAATTGATATGCCTTCGGAATTTCGCCTCATTCTCAAATACGCCGACCAGCCGGGCTACACGCCGGACATCGAGTGTTATTTGCGCCACGG
>JALOTT010000368.1 GCA_025457745.1 Verrucomicrobiota bacterium | reverse complement strand
GTCGCGGCTAAGGGCGTGGATCGTGAACCAAATCACCACCGCCAGCGCCAGCGAGAAAAGTTTCCAACCCAAATCTTTGGTCAGGAAGTTGCGCATGGCTCAAATCATTTGTCCGCCGGCGCCGCCAGGGGCTGTCCTTCGTTTTTCGTAACGACGACCGGCCCCGGTTGCGGCCGCTCGGTGGTCCAGGAGCGCAGCCACTCGACCATGCCGCGCGTGCGGTTGGGATTGACCAGCACCGACGTGAGGAACGCGCGCAATTCCTCCAATGTCACGCCCCGCACCAACTGGCCCTTGTAGGCGTGGGAAATCGCGCCGGTTTCCTCCGAAACCGCCACCACCACCGCATCGGTTTCTTCACTCAAGCCGAGCGCGGCGCGATGGCGGGTGCCCAGCGACTTGTTCAAGTCCTGCCGTTGCGAGAGCGGGAAGATGCAGGCCGCGTAGGCGATGCGGTCGCCTTTTAGAATCACGCCGCCGTCGTGAATGGCGTTGTTCGGGAAGAAAATGGTTTCGAGCATTTCCGGCGTGGCCGCGCAATCCACCGCGATGCCCGACTCGACGGCTTCTTGAAGCTGGATGGATTGTTCGACGGCGATGAGCGCGCCGATGCGCACGTCGGCGAGGCGCTCGCAGGTTTGAATAATGACCTCGATGTTTTCGCGCTGCTCGTGGGCGGAGGCGAAGAGCGGGAGGTTCCCCAACTCGCCGAGCATCCGGCGCAGTTCCGGCTGGAAGATCACCAGCACCGCCACGGCGAAAAACGCGGAGAACGTGCCGAGCATCCACCGCAACACCTTCAAATCGAGCAGCGTCGTGACCACCGCGAGCGCGAGCAGCAGGATCACGAAGCCGATAACGACCGGCCAGCCGCGCGTGCCGCGCACAAAGCGCGAGGCGTAGTAAATCCCCACCGCGAGGATGAACATTTCCAACGCGGGCCGCCAGACGTTCTGAATGTTATGCCACATGAACTCAAGTTTTCATGGTGAGGCGGGCAGTCCTCTGCCCGCCGCCGATTTCCATTCACAAGCCGGCGCGCACCTGCCGCGACGGTCCGCGCGCACGGCGGGCGGAGGGACGCGCCCTACCATTCGCCCCGCCATGCCAAGATGGCCTCAGCCATGCGAATGGCCTGCACCGTTTCCGCCACGTCGTGCGTGCGGATGATTTGCGCACCGGCGGCCACGGCCAGACTCGCGCACGCCAGCGACGCCGGCAAGCGCGCCGTCACGTCCGCGCCGAGCAATTTCCCGATGAACGATTTGCGCGAAGCGCCGACAAGCAAAGGCCGATGCAATCTTGTAAAGCGGCGCAGGCCCGCGAGCAACTGTAAATTATGTTCGACGGTCTTGCCAAAGCCGATGCCCACGTCGAACACCACTTGGTCAGCGGTCACGCCACAGGCGTTCAATCTCTGCATCCGCTCGCAAAAGAATTCTTCGACTTCGGTCAACACGTCGGTGTAGGACGGATGGGATTGCATGGTCCGGGGTGTGCCTTGCATGTGCATGCAAACGTAACCCGCGCCCGACTCCGCCACGACCCGCCCCATCGCGTCATCCTCGCGATTGGCAGCAATGTCGTTCACGAGGCTGGCGCCGGCCGCGAGCGCGGCGCGGGCCACGGCGGGTTTCATCGTGTCAATCGAGAGAGGAATTTTCAACTGCGCGGCAAGTTGCTCGATGACCGGCCGGACGCGGCGGAGTTCCTCAGTTTCGCTCACAGGCAAGGCGCCCGGGCGGGTGGATTCGCCGCCGATGTCCAGAATGTCCGCGCCCTGCTGCACGAGATCGAGCGCGTGGGCGACCGCTTGGTCTGCATCAAAAAACCGCCCGCCGTCGGAAAACGAATCCGGCGTGACGTTCACAACGCCCATGACGAGCGTGGGGCGGGGGAACGCGAACTGGAATTGGCGGGCGCGGAGAATCACGACCAGAAGATCCGAAACTCGAAGCTCGAAATCCGAACCAAATCCGAAGCTCGAAATCCGAAGTGCTGCGGAGCGCGGCGTTCACGCCGCTTCAGGCCGCGAGAGCAGCGAAGCGAGAGGAGATCAAGGACGCGCCAGAAGCAACCACGTTGAAGCGGCGTGAACGCCGCGCTCCGGGCCTGGCAGTTCCACGCCACATCCTCTGCGGTCTTTCGGATTTCGGATTTCAATACTTCGCTCCTCCACTGCCGCGTTGCATCAACTCAATTTCGTAACCCTCCGGAGCGTCAATGAAGGCGAAGCCGGCGCCATCAGGTTTAAGCGTCGGGCCATCGGAGTATTTCAGGCCAAGCCTGGCAAGGTGTTTGCCGAATTCATCGAGGCTGTCCACCTCGAAGGCGAGATGGGTGAGATCGGCCTGCACCTGCACCGGGCCGCTGCCGGGAAAAAAAGTAATCTCGATCAACTCCTCGCTCTCCGGCGCCTTGAGGAAAACCAGTTCCGAACCGCGCGGCGATTTATGCCGGCGCACTTCCTGCAAGCCGAGCACGTCGCGATAAAACTTCACCGTGCGCTCCAGGTCATTGACGCGATACCGCGTGTGCAAGAGTTTCCGGGCCAGATTCATGCACCCAACGTAACGCAACGACAGGCGTCAGGCAAAGCGGCAAATCGTTTTGCAACGCTTGCCCCGCCAATTTTACAAGCTGTTCCCCGACGAAGTGCAGCGCAGTGCGGCCTATGCGCCGCTCAGTGGGGAACACCGCTTGTGTCAATGCTGAGTGTCTGACCCGCTGAGAGGCGGTGGCGTTCCCAGGTTCTTGAGGGGACAGAGAAACACGAGCGCGCAACCGAGGGCGTGCAGGCAGATGCAAATCCTGCCCCATTTTCCGTGGAAGAACAGAATCGAGTAGAAGGGCGTGGCAAGCACGAAGGCAAGGATGGCGTCCTTGATCTGGTAACTTCTCTTTGTGAACTGGGTATAAACAAGTGATTCCAGGCACGGATGTTTTTTGTCAACCTCCCAAATCCTCGCCGCCATGTCGCGAAGCACAAACCAACGATCCGCTATTTGCTGCATCTTCCTTTTCCGGACCCACATCAGGCTCGTGACGATCAGGAGGCCCGACAACGTCAGCAAAAAGGTCAACGGTGGATGGTTGATGCGCTCCAAGTCTTGCTCCCTGCCGCCATGGAGAAAACCGAAAGCGAGGCCGCCCAGGACCGCCACCGCGATATTCAAGATCGTGTCACGCTCGCGCTTCTCGGTGTCAATCTCCTGGCGCGTTTGCAGAAAATATGCCTGCTCAAACGATGTTGGCTTTTCCATGGCAGCAATGGCTTGCGTTGCTCGTTATTGCACCAACCGCACGCGGTAAAATCGCGGGCTGACGGCATCCATCGCGGGTGAGAAGGTAATGGTCCCCGTGGTGTTGGTGGCGCTGGTCACGAGTGTCCAATCGAAGAGGTTCGTTGATGTCAGAAGTTCGAATGCCAGCCCTACGTCGCACGGGAAGGAGAATTGGATGCGGCCATCGCCCAGCACAACCGGGGGCGAAAGAGTCACTGGCGGTGGCGGGATGAACTCCACCTGGTCAACCCACCCGGCGTCCGCGCCGCTGCTGCCGCTGGCATCCTTGCTGTAAATCCATTGGAGCGTGTGCGGGCCGGCGGAAAGCGTGGTGCTGCGTTGCTGCCAGCCAGCCTCGCCGGAGCGGGACGACTGCAACGCGCCGTCCAGATAAAACCGGAGATAATCATGGCTGGCCTCGGAGGAAACTTTCCACCAGAAGCGTACCGTGCCGGAACCGCGCATCGTGGTGGTAAGAACCGACTGCTGGCCATTGGCAATGACGCCGCTGCACGCGGCGGAAACACTGTCGTGGCTGTTGTCCGTGACGCCGAACCAGGGGGAATTTCCGCTGCTGGACCAACTAAAGCCCGGGGCGTTCAAGGCCGTGGCCAAGGGCGGCGTAACGACGTTGAGCATGGCCACCAAGCTGGTGACCATACCCCAATTGTTAGAAACCACGACCGAGTAAGCCCCGGCCTTGGGCAACTGCGCGTTCGGGATGACGAGGGTACTCGCAGTTGCGCCCATGATGGGGACGCCGTTAGAGCGCCATTGATAACTCAGGACCGCCAGACCTGCCGAGATGACGGCGAATTGAGCCGAGGATCCGGCCGCGACCGTCTGACTGGAAGGTTGGTTGAGCAGGCGCGGCGCAGGCAAAGCCGCACCGACCCTGATCGTGTTGTTGTAATTATCCGCCACGTACACGTTGCCCGCGCTGTCCACCGCCACGCCACAAGGATAAGAAAACCACGCGGCGCTACCTATCCCATCCGCGCTGCCAAAATTGCCTGCCAATCCGGCCAGCGTCGTCACCGCTCCCGCCGGTGTCACTTTCCGGATCGTGTTGTTGTAAGTATCCGCCACGTACACGTTGTCCGCGC
>JALOTT010000367.1 GCA_025457745.1 Verrucomicrobiota bacterium | reverse complement strand
AAGAAAGGTGAGGAGATTTTGGCTAAGATTTCCAGGGCGCGCGCAGCTCAGGCGCGTGCGCCGCAGTTATGATCCCTTATTTACCGAACACTACACTAGCGGCGAAATTTTCTACGAAGACGCAGGTGGTCCACGCTTGGTGCGCGGGACGCCGCCATTGTTAGAAACGGGTTTGTTAGTGGAGGAGAAACCCGAAGCGGGGCACGCCGGGTGAGGGCACGCTGGGTGAGGGCACGCCGGGTGAGGGCACGCTGGGTGAGGGCACGCCGGGTGAGGGCACCCGGCCTACATGATTTCCACGCGAACAGCCCAAACCGTGTAGGCCCGGTGCCCCCACCGGGCGCTTTATCAGAGTGCGCAAGTCCACGGACTGCCGCAGTGTCCCGAGCGAAAGCCCACCGGTCGCAGCCTGTTTTCCGATCAACCTAGTCGGGGAATGAATACGCAAGAATCATCGGGGCTGGTAGCTGGCAAGCCGGCGAACGCCCCGGTGATGGTGCGAAGCCGCAAGCGAGGCGCGCGCAAGAAGCTTGGCAGGCCGTTGCGCGGTCGTGCAGCCGGTCATCCGGCTGGATGCGGCGCGCCGCAAGCACACAAAACTGGTCCGACGGATGAACCGGTCGGGGACTTCGCCGGTTCATAATTCAAATACGGCCCGAGCCAGCGTTCGACTTCCGGCAACGTCATGCCCTTGCGCCGGTGGTAATCCAGCAACTGGTCGCGATCCAGCTTGCCCACAGCGAAGTATTTTGATTCCGGGTGCGCGAAGTAGAGTCCGCTCACGGAACTCCCCGGCCACATGGCAAAACTCTCGGTCAGTTTGATGCCGGCGTTCTCTTCCACGGCGAGCAATTTACAAAGCGTTCCCTTCTCCGTGTGATCGGGACAGGCCGGGTAGCCGGCGGCGGGCCGGATACCACGGTATTTTTCCTGAATCAAATCCTCAGTGGAGAAATTTTCCTTTCCACCAAAACCCCACACGTTGCGGACCTGTTTGTGCAGGAATTCCGCGAACGCCTCGGCCAGCCGGTCGGCCAGCGCCTCGGCCATGATGGCGCTGTAATCGTCGTGGTCGGCTTTGAACTTTTCCACGAGTGCCTTCAACCCGTGCCCGCTCGTGACGGCGAACGCGCCAAGATAGTCCTTCGATGTTGAATGTTGGATGTTGAATGTTGAATGTTTCGGCGCAACGAAATCCGCCAGACACCAGTTCGGCGAGCCATCAGCCTTCACCATTTGCTGGCGCAGAAAATGGAACGTCGTCAACACCTGTGTTCGACTCGCATCGGTGTAGAGTTCGACGTCGTCACCGATGGAATTGGCCGGGAAGATTCCGTAAACGCCCCTGGCCGTGAGCAGTTTCTGGTCAATGATGCGGGTGAGTAATTTCTGCGCGTCGGCAAAAAGTTTGCGCGCCTCCTCCCCGTGTTTTTCGTGATTGAGAATCGCCGGATAACGCCCGCGCAGTTCCCACGTATGAAAAAATGGCGACCAATCAATGAACCTGGCAATTTCAGCGAGCGAAAGCGGGTAGGGCGCGTCACTCCGTGCGCGCCGTTCTGCGGCGGGCAGACTTCCCTCTCCCAGCGGGAGAGGGCTGGGATGAGGGAGAACCGTGCCACCTGGACGGGATAACGCTTCACCCTCACCCTTGGTCCCTCTCCCTCGAGGGAGAGGGAAACTGCCCGCCCTACCTTCAGACGACAGCACGCGCACCCCGGCAAATTCCGGCTTGGGTAAATCATCGTAGTTCAGCTTTGGCGCCCGTTGGCGGGCTTCTGAAATCGAAAGCAGCTTTTGTTTCGGCCCGGCGTGTTGCGTGCGCAGGCGGTCGTATTCCTCGCGCACCTGTTTTACGAAAGCGGGTTTGTTCTCCGGGCTGATCAGGCCGCTTACCGCCGGCACGGCGCGGCTGGCGTCCAGCACATACACGACCGGTTCGCTGTAGCCGGGCGCGATTTTCACCGCGGTGTGCGCCTTGCTCGTCGTCGCGCCGCCGATGAGCAACGGCAGCTTGAAGCCTTCGCGCTCCAGCTCGCGGGCGACATGAACCATCTCGTCCAGCGACGGGGTGATCAAACCGCTCAAGCCGATTACGTCCACCTTCTGCTCGCGCGCGGTCTGGAGAATCTTTTCACACGACACCATGACGCCGAGGTCAATGACCTCATAGTTATTGCAGGCAAGCACGACGCCCACGATGTTTTTGCCGATGTCATGCACGTCGCCTTTGACGGTGGCCATGAGGATCTTGCCGGCGTTTTTGTGCACCCCGCCGGCGGCTTTCTTTTCCGCCTCCATGAACGGCGTCAGGTAGGCGACGGCCTTTTTCATCACGCGCGCGGACTTGACGACCTGCGGCAAAAACATTTTGCCCGCGCCGAACAAATCCCCGACGACGTTCATGCCCGCCATGAGCGGGCCTTCGATGACGGCCAGAGGGCGACCAAGCTTCTGCCGCGCTTCTTCCGTGTCGGTTTCGATGAAATCCACGATGCCCTTGACCAGCGCGTGGCTGAGGCGTTCTTCGACGCTGGCTTTGCGCCATTCGTGCTCGACGACCTCGGCTTTGCCCTTCTGCTTCACCGACTCGGCGGACTTGATGAGACGCTCCGTGGCGTCGGGCCGGCGGTTGAGCAACACGTCCTCGACGAGTGCGAGGAGGTCTTTGGGAACTTCCGCATAAACCTCCAACATGCCGGCATTGACGATGCCCATGTCGAGGCCGGCACTGATAGCGTGGTAGAGAAACGCGCTGTGCATCGCCTCGCGGACGACGTTGTTGCCGCGGAAGGAGAAAGAGACGTTGCTGATGCCGCCACTCACCTTGGCGCGTGGCAGGTTTTCTTTGATCCACTTCGTCGCCCGGATGAAATCCACGGCGTAATTGGCGTGCTCTTCCATGCCCGTGCCCACGGTCAGCACATTCGGATCAAAAATGACATCTTCCGGCGGGAAGCCGACTTTCTGCGTCAGCAAATCGTAAGCGCGTTTGCAAACCTCCATCTTCCGCTCGAAAGTGTCGGCCTGGCCGCGTTCGTCAAACGCCATCACGACCACCGCCGCGCCGTAGCGACGGACAAGTTTCGCCTGATGAAGAAATCTTTCCTCGCCTTCCTTGAGGCTGATGGAGTTGACGATGCCTTTGCCTTGGACGCATTTCAGGCCGGCCTCGAGGACTTCCCACTTCGAGGAGTCCACCATCACCGGCACCCGCGCGATGTCCGGCTCGCTGGCGATGAGGTTCAGGAAGCGTGTCATGGCCGCGACGCCATCAATCATTCCTTCGTCCATGCAGACATCAATGACCTGCGCGCCATTCTCAACCTGCTGGCGTGCAATCGCGACGGCGGCCTCGAAGTCGCCGGCTTTGATGAGTTGGGCGAACTTGGGCGAGCCGGCCACGTTCGTGCGCTCGCCGATGTTCACGAAGTTTGTGTTCGGTCGGACGGTGAGCACGTCGAGTCCGCTCAAGCGCAGATGCGGCTCGACTTGGGCCGGTTTGCGCGGTGGCAGGCCGCGCACGGCATCGGCAATGGCCCGGATGTGCGCGGGCGTCGTGCCGCAACAACCGCCGACGATGTTCAGCCAGCCGGACTCGGCCCATTCGCGCAATTGCGGCGCGAAGGTTTCGGGCGTCTCCGGAAATCCAGTGGGCAACATTGGATTCGGCAGGCCGGCGTTCGGGTGGGCACTGACGTGGATGTCGGCGATGCCCGCCAGTTCGGCGATGAACGGTCGCATCTCGCGCGGGCCGAGGGCGCAGTTGATGCCGATGCTCAGGAGGTCGTGGTTCTTGACCGAGTTCCAATACGCCTCGACCGTCTGCCCGGACAAGGTGCGCCCGCTCTTGTCGGTGATTGTAAAGGACAACATCACCGGCACGCGCCGCGCACCTTCGGCAAACGCTTTTTCAATTGAAAACAACGCGGCCTTGGAATTGAGCGAATCAAATACCGTCTCGACCATCAGCGCGTCCGCGCCGCCTTCCAGCAAGGCGTGAATCTGTTCGCCGTAGGCCGCGACCAGTTGATCGAACGTCACGGCGCGGAAACCGGGATTGTTCACGTCGGGGGAGAGCGACGCCGTCTTGCTCGTCGGGCCGAGCGCGCCCGCCACGAAGCAAATGCGACCTGCATTTTGCGCCATCACGGCATCGGCTGCGCGACGGGCGCACCGGACTGCCGCCAGGTTCATTTCATGCGTGAACGCTTCGAGGCCGTAATCGGCGAGCGACAGCGATTGGGCGTTGAACGTGTTCGTCTCAATGATGTCCGCACCGGCGTCCAGATATTCACGGTGAATTTCCTCAACGATGTGTGGCTGTGTTACGGAAAGCAGATCGTGCAGACCTTTGAGGTCTTTCGGCGAGTGTTTGAACCGATCGCCGCGATACTCCGCCT
>JALOTT010000366.1 GCA_025457745.1 Verrucomicrobiota bacterium | reverse complement strand
GGTGGATTTGTCCGCCAGGTACTTCGGCATGGATCACAACCGCTGTATCCTGTGCACGCGTTGCGTCCGCACCTGCGACGAACTTGAAGGCGCGCACACGCTCGACGTAGGCAACCGCGGCATCCGCAACCGGGTGGTCGTGGACATGAACCAGACGTATGCCGAGTCGCTCGCCTGCACGAGCTGCGGCGCCTGCGTAACCAACTGTCCGACTGGCGCATTGTTCGACAAAGCCGCGGCCTTCCGGGGATCGCTTGCGAGTTGCCAACAGGTGCTGACGACCTGCACCGAATGTTCCGTCGGCTGCGGCCTGAAGGTGTACACGAAAGAGAACCGGATTGTGACCGTCTGGGGCGACCCCGATTCCCCCGTCAACCGCGGTCATCTGTGCGTGAAAGGCCGTTATCAGACTTGGGCCGAGCCGCGCAAACGCATTCTTACGCCACTCGTGCGCAAAAACGGCTCGCTGCAAAAAGCCACGTGGGCCGAGGCGCTCGACCTGATTCGCAAAGCCAACAAGTCCGCCCAAAAGAGCGAGAAGGCGTTGCTGGTGCTGCCGCGCCTGACCAATGAGACGGCCAAAACCATCGTCGGCCTCGCCGGCAAAATTGACCGGGTCGGTATGCACGTGGCGACCAACGAAGCCGCCCTGTGCGCCCAGCCCGAGTTCACCGCCGACGCGCTGACGAAGTTGCAGGACGCCGACGCCATCATCGTCATCGGCGCGCGACCAAGCCACGACAACGGCCTGCTGGCCGCCCGCATTCGCACCACCGTGCGCAAACGCGGCGCCAAACTGTTGATCTTCCACGCCCGCAAGAGCGAACTCGACCAGTTCGCCCACGTTTGCGCCAACGTCGTCAGCTTGGAACACCGGTTGTGGGAGCGGGTGGCGACAGCACTGGCCGGCGTCAAACGCCCCGCCGTGGTGTACGGGCCGAACGCCATGACGCCCATCGGCGTCACGGTGTTGGATCAGTTGATCAAGATTCTTGAAACCAATCGGGGCGGGCAGTCGCCGTTGCTCATCGGCCTCCCGGCCGGCAGCAACAGCCTCGCGCTCGCCGGCGCCGGCCTCGAAGCCGTCGAAGAAGTCGGTGCGTGGCTGGAGGCCAAACCGGTGAAGTTCCTGCACATCGTGGCCAGCGACGCGCCGGACGGCGGGATGCAGGTCATGCAAGAAACCGGCGTGCCCGGCCTGTTGCCCAAGATTGACTGCGTGGTGGTGCAGGCGGCCTACCAGTCGCCTTTGACCGACGCGGCGCATGTTGTCTTGCCCGCCGCCATCTGGTGCGAGAAGTCTGGCACGGTCACGAACTTTGAAGGCCGCCGGTTGAATCTGACTCCGGTGCTGCCGTTGAACGGAGAAGCCCGCGAAGACGCGGCGATTTTGGAGAGTGTGTTCGCATGAAGAAGATTACCGCCAAGAAAGCGACGAAGAAACGTAGCCGCGCATCGTCAGATCGCGGATCAGGCAAACGTCAGGTCCCCGCTCTCACGAGCGGGGCTACACCACCCGCGCCGGCCAAGGTGCGCGTGGCCACCATGTGGTTGAGCGGCTGCTCCGGCTGCCACATGTCGTTCCTCGATCTCGACGAACGGCTCGTGGAACTGGTCAAGCTCGTGGACATCCTCCACAGCCCCATCGTGGACACGAAGGACATTCCCCAAGTGGACGTCGGCATCGTCGAAGGCTGCGTCAACAACAACGAGCAGGAACATGAGCTGAAAAAGCTCCGCGCGCGCTGCAAGGTGTTGATCGCGTTCGGCGATTGCGCCGTTACCGGCAACATCCCGGCCCTGCGCAACCAGTTCCAGTTGCGGGACGTGCTGCTGCGGGCCTACGAACAGACCGAGAGCACCAAGATCAGTTGCATCCCCAACGACCCCGTCGTGCCGGTGCTGACTGCGAAGGCCCGGCCGCTGCAGGAGGTCGTGAAGGTTGATTTGCACATCCCCGGCTGCCCGCCGGACGCCGATGTGATCTGGTACGCGTTGACGGAACTGCTGGCTGGCCGCACGCCGCAGTGGAACGAGAAGAATTTGAGATACGACTGACATGACAACCAAGACCATCACCATCAACCCCGTCACCCGCATCGAGGGTCACGCCAAGATCACCATCCATCTCGACCGCCGGGGCGAAGTGGACGACGCGCGTTTCCACGTCGTGGAGTTTCGCGGTTTTGAGAAGTTCTGCGAAGGCCGGCATTTCAGCGAGATGCCGCAAATCACCCCGCGCACTTGCGGCATCTGCCCCGTCAGCCACCTCCTCGCCAGCGCCAAGGCCTGCGACGCCATTGTCGGCCAGGAAATCCCGCGTCCGGCGAAGCTGCTCCGTGAACTGATGCACATGGGCCAGATCATCCAGTCCCACGCGCTCAGCTTCTTTCACCTCAGCGCGCCCGACCTGTTGCTTGGCTACGATTCCGACCCGGCCACGCGCAATATCGTCGGCCTCATCCAGCAGAAGCCCGACATCGCCATCAAAGGCATCCGGCTGCGCAAGTTCGGCCAGGAGTTGATCAAGCTCGTCGGCGGCCGGAAGATTCACGCGGACTTTCCGGTGCCCGGCGGTGTGAACAAAGTGCTCACCACCGTCCAACGCGACGAGATTTTGAAGGGCTTGCCCGAGGCGTTTGCCAACGCGAAGTTCGCGCTGGACCTGCTCAAGGGCTATCACAAGGCAAACCTCGCGGAGGTCGAGAGCTTCGCCAGCTTCGATTCCAACTACATGGGCCTCGTCCAGCCGGACGGCGCGCTGGAGTTGTACGACGGCAAACTGCGTTTCTGCGACGCCGCCGGCAAGGCGTTTCACGACCAGATCCCGACGGAAAAATACCTCGACTATATCGGCGAGGCGGTTGAGCCGTGGTCGTACATGAAGTTCCCGTTCATCTCCAAGCTCGGTTATCCAAACGGCATCTACCGCGTGGGACCGCTCGCGCGCCTGAACGTCTGCAGCCACATCGCCACGCCTCAAGCCGACGCCGAGTTGAACCTCTGGCGCGCCAAAGGCCGCGTGCAGGCCAGTTCGTTCTACTATCATTGGGCGCGGTTGATCGAGTTGTTATACGGACTGGAGCGCGCGCAACAGTTGCTGAAAGACCCCGAAATCGACAGCACCGACATCCTGGCTTCGAACCAGCCGACCCAACGGGACGGTGTGGGCGTGATCGAAGCTCCGCGCGGCACGTTGATTCATCACTATTGGGTGGACCTCAACGGTCGCATCGAGAAGGCGAACCTGATCGTCGCCACTGGCCACAACAACCTGGCCATGAACCGCGGCGTGCAGGCCATCGCCCGGAAATACGTCAAGGCGAAGAAACTCAAAGAAGGCATGCTCAACCGCGTGGAGTCGGTCATCCGCTGCTACGACCCGTGCCTGTCGTGCGCGACCCATGCCGTGGGCCAGATGCCGATGATGATGCGGCTGGTGGGTCCGGATGGAGAAGTCTTGGACGAGGTTACGCGCGGATGATGTGGTGAGGGATGAAGGATGAATTATGAATGATGAAGCAAACAAGCGAGTTGGGTGGAGCTTCATCCTTCATCTTTCATCCTTCATCCTTTGATTTAATGAAGGTCCTGGTGATCGGCTACGGGAATCCCAGCCGGAATGATGACGGGGCGGGCTGGTTCGTGATTGAGCGTCTGCGGGAGCTGGCTTTGCCGGGCGTGGACTTGCTGGCGGCGCAGCAATTGGAAGTGGACCTGATTGAAACCGTGACCCGTTTCGACTGGGTGATCTTTGTGGACGCGGCGCTGGCGGAGGTGTCCCCCCGGATGACGCGGACGGTGGTGCAGCCGGCTTGGGCGGCGCACGCGGTCTCGCATTATCTGACGCCGGCGGACGTGCTGGGGCTGGCGCAAGTGCTTCACGGTTGCGCGCCGCGCGGCGAGCTGTTCCAAATCCCGGCTTACGACCTGAATTTTGGCGAACAGCTTTCGGCGTTGACCGAGAGCGCCGCGCGCGAGGTGGTCAGGGAAATCAGGGATTGGGTGGGAAGCGGTGGGTAGTGTCCTGATTTGGCGGCCGAATGAAACCGCTCAGTTTGTTTTGCCCTTGTGAACCGTGCTGTGCTTGGCGGGTTGGACCAGTTGCGCGCAATTGCTTTCGGCAGGCGGGTGGTTAATCTCCGCGCATGGCGAAGAAACCGGGTGGAAAAGGTAGGGCGGGCAGTCCTCTGCCCGCCGCATTGGGAAGCGGAACTTCCGCCGACGCGCACGGAGTGACGCGCCCCACCCAACGCCCTTCCACCCTCGTGGACACGCGCGTCATTTTCTGCGGCGACAATCTGGAACAACTCAGGAACTCAATCCCTTAGGTGACGAGTCTCTGACCTTTCTTGAACAGTTTTGAGCGAAGCGGAGGGGTAAAGTGGTGGATTTTCGAGGGATTTCGGTTGAAGCAGCGCGTAGGCGGCGATTGGTGTAGT
>JALOTT010000365.1 GCA_025457745.1 Verrucomicrobiota bacterium | reverse complement strand
CACTACACCAATCGCCGCCTACGCGCTGCTTCAACCGAAATCCCTCGAAAATCCACCACTTTACCCCTCCGCTTCGCTCAAAACTGTTCAAGAAAGGTTTGAGCCTTTCTGGACGGCGCATGATCGCGCCCGCACACAGCAACCACGACGTGACGGCAAGCACGAAAAGCGCGCCCAACGCCAGCCGGTCACCAACCAGGCAAGTCACTCCGAGCAGCAGACTGCCCGGGCCGAAGATCAGAGCCGCCAGGCCGCCGTAAACAATCGCT
Organism: Verrucomicrobiota bacterium; assembly: GCA_025457745.1. Taxonomy (GTDB): domain Bacteria; phylum Verrucomicrobiota; class Verrucomicrobiia; order Limisphaerales; family JADLHS01; genus JALOTT01. The sequence goes on along the minus strand of JALOTT010000365.1, from coordinate 4,175 downwards.
CGAAATCCTTTCCGCGTGGGATCCACCTTCCCCGAAGGACTGGCGGCAGCTTCCGCGAAGGTGCCATCCTCCATCTGAATCCGTCTTTGCCGGCGTGTCATCCAGATGCTGTAGGCCACCCAGACGCCAAACAGGCCAACCCAGAACAACGACCAGCCGGTCGCATCCCGGGCGTTGTTGATGATGACGCCGCCCGTGAAGGAGAAAACCAGGAGCAGCGCAGCCAGAAACAGAACTTTCCAAACCAGGATTCCCCAACTGGCTCGCGCCAGGAATTTCCGTTCCCGAGCCGAGCGCGCGTTCTGTATGCGCCCCCGAATCGCGAAGAGGCCCCCAGTCACCGCCCCCAGCGCCGCCGCCGCAAAGCCAATGGTTCCCAGGAGGCCCGCGCCCTTGGCCGCCGAACTTCCTTTCATCGCCGTGACACCCACCGTTGCGGCGCTTGCCGAAGTCGCAAACACCGGTAATGCCGCGAGCACCCCGACCGTGAACGCCTGGCCCGGATTCGTCCGCGCCAGCGCGCCTTCGACGAACGCCAGCACTTCCTCGTGCAGCAGCTTGCGGCCGCGCGACAGCCGTTGCTTCACGGCGTCTTCCGAAAGTTCGAGTTCCTCCGCGACGCGCTCGATGGATTGGTGCTCACGGTAGAAAAGAACGAGCGGTTCGCGGTAGATTTCCGGGATGCGTTCGAGTGAACGCCAGAGGATGGCTTCTTCTTCCTTGCTGATCGCGTGATCCGACGGCAGCGGTTCAAGCGTCGGGGTCTCGTGAACCGTGTCCAAAGACTCGGCGTCGCGCAACGGCTCACGCCCTTCGCGCCGAAGGTTGTTGTTGATGCGATTGCGCGCAATGCCGCACAGCCACGCGCGCAGTTTGCCCGGTTCGCGCAGGTGGCGGAGATGCTTCCACGCGGTGATGAAGGTTTCCTGTGCCAGGTCTTCGCTCTGGCCGAGACAACCCGTGGCGCTGTAGGCGAGCGAGCACACCAGCGATTGATAGCGGGAAACAATCTGGCCAAAGGCATCGCGATTGCCATCCAAACACGCTGCCACCAACTCCGCGTCGTTGTTTCCGGATGCCGGCCTGTTCTTCAGTGTCATCATATCACCGCATGAGTGGCAAAATCACGCCGGCAGGTGACAAGATTTGTGACGTGCTGTGACGAAAGCGGGCGGGCACGCCGGTTCAATTCCGGCCGTCCCCGGCGAGTCGGTTTGTGAAGAATCGCTCACCAGCGCGAGCGTAGCGCCGACCGCGGGAACAACAAGCCAGCGAAACGGCAGTTCTGGGAATCGTGCCGCTGAGCTCGGGGTAACATCTGGCTCGATTGGTCACCGTCAATTCTTGTTCAGCTTGTTCAACAACCGCTGTTTGCGATCGTCGGGCAGGGTGGTTTTGGCAAGCCAGGCTTGCGCCGCCGTGGGATCGGTTTCGAGCCATTGCCGGGCGATGTTTTCAATCGAGGAATTGCGCTGGTTCGGCTCGGTGATGGTTTCGACCCACGGCGCCGCCAGATCGGGATATTGCCAGGAAATATTGCTGACGTAGGACTGAACGGCGCGTTCCTGGGCCTTGCCCGCCGGCAAGGTGGCCAGCCACTTGCCCGCGGCCGTCGGGTCGTTTTGCGACCACGAAGAGATCACGCTTTGAATCGCGTTGTCGCGGGTGTTGCCGGCCGGAAATGCCGACACCCACGCAGCGGCAGCCTGCGGATCGTTGTAGGCCCAGGACGACGCCACGCGCAGCGCCGCTTGATTCTGCGCCTCACCCGCGGGCAGTTTGGAAACAAAATTCGCGGCGTCCTGCGGCGAGTTTTGCGCCATACCGGAGGCGATGCCGGAAATGAACGAATCGCGTCCCTTGCCTTCCGACAGACGATTCGCCCATTCCATCGCCTTGGTGGGATCGGTGCTGCCCAGGGTGTTGGCGATGCCTTGGAGAAAATTGTTCTGGGCATCACCCTTCAATGACTGCCCGTAAGTGAGCGCGCCTTCGGGATCGGTCTGCGCCCACTGCGGGGCCAGATTGCTCAAGGCGTTTTGCTTGGCCCGGCCCTCCGGCAATTGCCCCGCCCACGCCACAGCCCCGGCCAGATCGGATTGCCCCCACTGGCTGGCGATGTTGCTGATGAAATTGTCGCGCTCACGGCCGGCCGGCATCGTGCCGGCAAATTCCGCCGCCGCTTTCGGATCATTTTGCGCCAACTGCCAGGAGATATTTTGCAGTGCGTTTCGTTTGGCACTGCCCTCGGGGAGGGTCTGCATCCATTCCATCGCCGCCTTCGGATCGTTGTTGGCCAGGCCGTGCGCAAGCTGGCTGATGGCCTGGTTCTGCGCGTTGCCGGGCGGCATGGCAGCCACAAACGCGGCGGCGGTCTTGGGATCCTGGTGCGACAACTGGCTGACAATGCTTTGCAAAACGCGGTTGCGCTCCGGCCCCGCCGGCAGCGTGTCCACAAACTTCTTCGCCGCATCGGCGTCCTGCTGCGCCCACTGGCCGACAATGTTGCCCACTAAATCGTTTTTCGAATTGCCCGGCGACAGGTTCTGCGCGAAGGCCAGGGCCGCCTTGGGGTCGGTCTGCGCCCATTGCCTGCCGAGGCTGCTCATAGCCTGTTGTTTGGTCTGGCCTTCCGGCAATTGTTGCACCCAGGCCGCCGCGCCGGTCACGTCGCTGTTCGCCCATTGCGACACGATGGAACTGATGGCGTTGCGCTTGTCATTGCCGTTCGGCAAGGTGTTCGCCCAGGTGATCGCCGACTGCGGATCCTTGGAGGCCCAGGACGATGCGATGGCTTGGAACGCCTGCGAACGCGCCTGGCCGGAGAAGGATTCCGCCGCCCTGGTCGCCGCCGCCGGGTCCTTTTCCGCCCAGGCATTGAACAGTTGATACATCCCGCCATAACGCCACTGGTTGTTGAAGCCGCCGTTTTTCATCAGGTCGAAGGCGGCTTGCGGGTCTTTCGAGGCCAGGGCGCCAGCCGCCGCGCTCAACACCTGGTTGCGCAATTGTCCCGCCGGAAGCTGCTGCGCCCACGCCATTGCGGCCGTGGAGTCTTTCTCGGCCCAGCCTTGCATGACCGCCAGGATGGCCATTTCGCGCGAATTTCTGCCGGTGACGGTATTTGCATACGCCATCGCCGCGGCGGGATCGCGTTCCGCCCACTTGGCCAGCAAGGTCGCGCGCACCATGTCACGCACGTCTTTCGAACCCACCCCATCCAGTAACGCCAGCGTGGCCGGGATGTCAGCGGGATCAATCGAATCCATAAACTTCGACCATTCGCCGTAACGACGCACATTGCCGAAGCCAAAGCCGGCGCCGCCCATCTCCCGAATCTTCGCTTCGATTTCCGCCAGCGTGGGCTTGCCCTTCGCGGCGACGCTCTTGGTTTCGCTGGCTTCCAGCGCGGGACGTCTGGTCTTGATGGGAGACAAGGCCGCCGTGTTGGGGGTGTCGGGCGGGGCTTCAGCCGGCGCGGGTGACGTGACTTTGGATTGGGCCGCGTTGTGGCACGCGGCCCAATAGCCCCCGCCGAAAGCCAGCAGCAGGAGCAGCAGGAAGGCAGCAAAGTGTTTTGTGGTCATAATGATGTTTGGAAAACGTTTTTGGTTTGGAGATTGAGGCTGGACAACTCACGCCCGGCTTGCCCGCATACTTCACACGCCGATTGAATCGGCGACAGAGTGGAGCGCCGGTCTGTGACCGGCTTTTTGCGGTCCAAGCCCCCAAAGCCGGGCACAGACCGGCGCTCCAGCGAAAGCGTGTGGAATCTGCGGGTTAATAAGCAACGCCAGTCCATACTTGTCTGCGATGCTCTCATATCATTTTCCCGTTGGTTCGAATGCGACATTCACCTCAAGTTGGACGGAGAATGGCGGCCAATGTTCCGGCACGCGAGCCTTAAAATGGCGCTCTGGTTTCACCGGTCAAATCATTTGCCAGCGGCCGTTTGCACGAGCTTGGAGCGGAGCTTCACGCCGCGCGGGTTTTCGGTGATTTGCCGTGAACATGCTCAACTCAGGAACAACAGTGAAACGACTATCAACGTGGCGGCGGTGATCATGCCAGCTTTGCCCAAGGCAGTTTGGCGGGACAGCCAGCCGAGCACGAAGGCCGGGATTTCGCAGGCCAGGAAAGCCCCGTAGCCAAACATGGCCCCGTGAATTCCGACC
>JALOTT010000046.1 GCA_025457745.1 Verrucomicrobiota bacterium | reverse complement strand
TTGGTGTCCATAGCTCGGTAACACCCTTTTTGAGTCAACGTATGGTTTCTTCAATCCATTTCACCCCGCCTTCGGTAACATTCTTTTTGAGTCAATTCGACCCTGCCCCAGTAAATTGAATTGCATTGCGCGAAGGCGGCGTCGCGACTTTAATACGCCGGTGTTTGAGTCGCGTTACGTTCCCAGCGAGCCGGAACTTTCCATGAACGGGTCGGCGCAGGCCGCGTTACACGAGCAGGCGGCTGTAGCGACGCGCGGACAATTTGGCCGCGAGGTTTTTGTGCGCGCGGTGGTGGAGGTTTCCAATTTCTGCCGCGAAAACTGCGCCTACTGCGGCATGCGCCGCGATAACCGGACGCTCGCCCGCTATCGCGCGAACCATGAGCAACTGGCCGATCTGCTCGTTCACCACCGCCCTGCGAGCGTCACGGACGTGAACATCCAGGCCGGCGAAGATCCGGTGGCGGTGCGCGAGGTGGTTCTGCCGCTGATCCGCACTTTGCGCCGGGAAACGCCGCTGGGCGTGAGCGTCTGCCTCGGCACGTTGTCGCGCGAGCTGTACGTCAAACTCCAATCCGCGGGCGCCACGATTTACATCATAAAGTTTGAAATTGACGATGCGGCCAGCTACGAAAAACTCGAAGCGCCCGGCACGTTGTCGGAACGGCTGGATCACATTCATTCCCTGGCCGGAAGCGGTTGGAACGTCAGTTCCGGATTCATCGTCGGGTTGCCCGGCCAAGGCCCGTCGGATCTGGCGGCGAGCTTGAAATTGGCCGGCACCCTGCCACTCCGTGGTTGCAGCGTCAGCCCGTTCATTCCCGGCGAGGCCACGCCACTGGCCGGCGAGGTGGTGGCGAACACGAACTGGACTTTGAACTGCATCGCGGCGTTGCGCCTGATGCGACCGGATTGGGTCATCCCCGCCGTGAGCGCGCTGAACCTCGCGGACAAGGACGGCTACCGCCGCGGCCTGCGCGCGGGCGCGAATCTCGTGACGATGAATCTGACACCAGATGATTTGCGCGGCGACTATGTCATTTACAAACGCAAACGGTTCATCATGACCGAGGAACGCGTGCTGGACGCCATCACTGCCGAGGGCCTGTCGCCGTCGCGGCGCAGTCTGGCGGAGCACTACCGCAACGGCGTGACGCACCCGGCAGCGACCGGCGTGATGACAATGGCAGTGGCTTGAGGTATCGCATGCCCAGCCGCGTCCTGCTCATCAGCACCAACCGATGCGCGACTCCCGACGTGGTTTTTCCGCTCGGCCTTTCCCATCTCAACGCGGGGCTCCGCCGCGCTGGCCACGAGACGCGTTGGGTGGACTTCAACATGGAGTCGGCGACGTTGCCGGAAGTGCTGGCCGAATTTCGTCCCGATTTTGTCGGCGTCTCCGTGCGCAACATTGACGACGTGCTGATCCGAAAGCGTGAGACCTACTTTGACCGGCTGGGCGATCTTTGCGCCACCGTGCGCCGGACGCACCCCTGTCCCGTGATTCTCGGCGGCAGCGGTTTTTCGATTTTTCCCCTACAACTGCTCGCGTTGACCGACGCCGATTTTGGCATCCAGGGCGAAGGCGAAGCGGGTTTGCTTGCGCTCATCGCGGCGCTCGCGCGCGGGGAGGACTTCACGAACGTTCCCGGCCTCGTTTACCGTCGCGGGCAGGGAATCGTGGCCAACCCGCAGCGGCCTTCGCCGGCAACCGAACCGTTGACTGAGGCGGACCGGCCCGCGCACTTGGTCGGGCATTATCTCCGAAACAGCGGGATGTTGAATCTGCAGACACAGCGGGGTTGCGCTCACACCTGCTGCTACTGCACCTACCCAGTGATCGAGGGCCGCGCACACCGGCAGCGCCCGCCCGAGATGGTCGCCGAGGAAATGGCGCAATTGCAGGCACAGGGTGCAAAGTACGTTTTCATCGTGGACTCGGTGTTCAATTCCTCGCCCCGCCACGTCGTGCAAACGTGTGAAGCGCTGATCCGCCGCCAACTCAGTGTTCGCTGGGGTTGTTTCATGCGCCCGCAAGGGCTGACGCCGGCGTTGATGGAACTCATGGCCCGCGCGGGTCTGTCGCACATCGAATTCGGCTCGGACAGTTTTTGCGACACGGTACTCGAGGCCTACGGCAAGCAACTCACGTTTGCCGACATTCAGCGCTCCAGCGAACTGGCCCGGCAGCAACACATTGATTTCTGTCACTTCCTGATTTGCGGCGGACCAGGCGAGACGATGGAGACGCTGCAAACCACCTACGCGAATTCGCTCAAATTGGACGGCGCGGTCATCATGGCCGTCGTCGGTATGAGAATTTATCCCGACACCGCATTGTACGAGCGGGCGCGGCGCGAGGGGCGGATCACTCTGGACACCGACCTCCTGATGCCGGCCTATTATCTTGCGCCCGGGCTGAGTGAGGAGCAGGTTTTTGACGCGTTGCAGGAATTTTCTCGCCGTTCGACCAACTGGATTCTTGGCGACCCCACGCCTGGTTACACGCGGCTCGTCGAACGCCTGCGCAGCCGCGGCGTTGCCGGTCCATTGTGGAGTTACTTCTCGATGGTTCAACGCCTCTGGCCCGCGCCGGTCACCGCGGCCACTGCCTGAAGCCATGAGACAACTGCTGCTCATCGCGCCGCTCGGCAACGCCGGCCTCGTCGGCCGGGACATTAGTTTTCGGCTGCCTTGCTTGGGCCTCTTGCGCGTTGCGGCGCTCACGCCGCCCGGTTGGGGTGTGAAGATCGTGGATGAAAAAGTCGAACAACTCGACCTCGGGCAGAATGCCGACTTGGTGGGCATCACGGCCATGACCATCACCGCGCACCGCGCCTACGAAATCGCCGACCATTTCCGCCGCCGCGGCACCAAGGTCGTCATGGGCGGGATGCACGCCTCCTGCCTGCCGGACGAGGCGCTTCAGCATTGCGACAGCGTCGTCATCGGCGAGGCCGAGGGGCTCTGGCCGGGCGTGCTGGCGGATTTTGAGCGCGGCGAACTCAAGCCAACCTACCAACACCTTAACGGCCTGCCGCCGCTCGACCAGATGCCGCCCGTCAATTGGGAGTTATATCGCCCCAAAAAATATCTGCCGGTCCACTTCGTCGAAACCACGCGCGGCTGCCCGCTGGACTGCGAGTTTTGCGCCGTCACGAACGCGTTCGGCGGGCGCTACCGCAACCGCCCCTGCGACGACGTGCTTGCGGAACTCCGCGCCCTACGCCCGTTCGACGGCCTCCTCACGCTGAAGAATTGCGTGTTCTTCGTGGACGACAACATCATCAGCAATCGGGCCTATGCCCGCGAACTGCTCACGCGCCTGGCCGATTTCAAAATCAAATGGTTCAGCCAAGCCTCGATGAACATCGCCAACGACCTGGAACTTTTGAAGCTTTGCCAGCGCAGCGGTTGCATCGGATTGTTCATCGGGTTTGAAAGTTTGTCGGCGGAAACCCTCCGCAGTATTGGGCACAAACCCAACCACCCCGAGCGCTACCTCGACACCGTCAAAAAAATCCATGATCACGGCATCGGGATTGACGCCTCCTTTGTGTTTGGCTTCGACACGGATGACGATGGCGTATTTGATCGCACGGTTGATTTCGTCCTGCGCGCGAAGGTGGAGGTCGTTTATTTTTCGATTCTCACGCCCTACCCCGGCACGCGGCTGCACAGCCGGTTGCGCGCCGAAGGCCGGGTGTTGACCACCGACTGGACGCAGTACGACACCAGCCACGTCGTGTATCGCCCCAAGACGTTCACGCCCGACCAGCTTCTCGATGGCTACTATCGCACCCTTAAGCAAGCCTACACCGTCCCGGGCATCTTCCAGCGGCTGTGGGGGACGACTGCGTGGAAGAACTTTTTCTGGCCGATGAATTTTGGCTTCCGCCAGAGCGCGCAGGCCTTGTGGCGCGCGTATCGCAATGGCGGGATGCGTGTGGTCGCAAGCCCAGCCGCTGCCCCCGGCTATTTCACCGCCACTCAGCCGCGTAGAACCCTTTTACGCGGTCAGCCGGAGCGCCGACTTTCAGTCGCCTTTGGGGAGTCCGAATGCGCAAAGCCGGCTGCAAACCGGTGCTCCAGCGACGCCTAAGGAGTGACCCGATGCTCTTTCCTCCATCCCCCCCGCCTGCCAGCCCGCATCGCGTGGTGATCACCGGAGCGGGGATTGTCACCGCGCTGGGATCCGGCTGGCGCGCCAACGCGGACGGATTCCGCGCCGGGCGCACCGCGTTTCGACCGGTGACGCGCTTTGACGTGTCGCGGCAGCGAACGAAAATTGCAGCGGAGGTGGACTTGCCGGCCACTTTGCCCGCCACAAAACTCGGGGAAAAATCCCTGCGCCGACTCGACCGCGCCACGCAAATGCTGCTGCTCGCCGCGCACGAAGCGTGGACGCAAGCCGGCTGGTCTCCGGCTGACAACCTGCCGCTCGTGCTGGGCACCACCAGCGGCGGCATGCCGCTCGGTGAAACTTATCTTCGCCAGGCCATTGATTCTCCGCACGCCCGACGCCAGCAGGCCACGCGGGTCGTGAATTATCAGGCCCAGCGGCAGGCCCTTGATCTCGGCGAAGCCTTCGGCTTTCAAGGACCGATTACCATCATCGCGAATGCCTGTGCGTCCGGCGCCAACGCCGTCGGCCACGCGTGGGAGTTGGCGCGCACCGGCCGCGCCACGCGCGTGCTGGCGGGCGGCTATGATGTCTTGTGCCAGTTGACCTTCGCCGGATTTGATTCGCTTCAGGCGCTATCGCCAACACCGTGCCGTCCGTTCGAGGCGCAGCGCGATGGGCTTTCGCTGGGCGAAGGCGCGGCCATGCTGACGCTCGAAACACTCGAACACGCGCGGTGGCGCGGCGCGGAAATCCTCGGTGAAATCGTCGGCTACGGCGCGGTTACGGACACGCATCACCTCACGCAACCGCATCCGCGAGGTGACGCGGCATTAGCGGCGATGACCGCGGCCTGTGCCCGCGCCGACGTCGGACCGGGGCAGGTGGATTACGTCAACGCCCACGGTACTGCCACGGCTCAAAACGACGCCACCGAAGCGACGGCGATCAATCGCTGGGCTGGCGGGCGCGCGGCGACGCTGCCAGTGAGTTCCACCAAGGCCAGCATCGGCCATTTGCTCGGCGCGGCGGGCGCGGTGGAAGCGGTGGTCTGCCTGATGGCCCTGCGCGAGCAATGGTTGCCGCCGCAGCGCACGCCGGGCACGCCAGACCCGACCTGCCAGTTTGAAATCGTGCGCGAGCCGACGGATGCGAAGATGGAAGTGGCGCTTTCAAATTCCTTTGGTTTCGGTGGAGCGAACGCAACCCTCGTGTTCCGGAGGTGGCGATGAGCCGGATCTGCGTTCACGGGTCGGGCGCCGTATCGCCGGCGGGTTGGGGTGTGCCAGCGCTGCGCACGGCTTTGGCCTCGAACAAACCGCTGCCCACGACCTCGCTCGCGCGACCGGGTTGCAGCGCAGTCTTTTCTGTTCGAGCGGTGCCGCCACCTTTGGCGCGGCCAGCGTTCCTGGGTCACCCGCGTCTGCGGCGCGCGAGTCTGATTGCGCAACACATCGTCGCCGCCGCGTTGGAGGCGTTAGGAGACGATGAAGAACGCGTGCGCGCGGGTTCGTTGCGGCTCGGCATTGTGGTCTGCTTGATGGCGGGCTGCGTGACTTATTCGCGGCGGTTCTGCGAGGAAATGTTCCGCGACCCCGCCAAAGCCAGTCCATTGCTTTTTCCGGAAACCGTCTTCAACGCGCCGGCCAGCCACCTGGCCGCGTATCTTGGCAGCAATGGAATCAATTACACGTTGATTGGCGATGACGGCATGTTCGTGCAGGGCCTCGCGCTCGCCGCCGGCTGGCTGCTCAATGGCGTTGCCGATGGTTGCGTCGTGGTGGGCGGCGAGGAATTGGATTGGATCGTGGCCGATGCCATGCGACTTTTTCAGCGCAAAGCCGTTCACAGTTCCGGCGCGGGCGCGCTTTATTTGAAAAGAGAACCTCGTAGCAGCCAATGTGAGGAAGCTCATGCTTCAAAATCAGAAATCAGCCGGAGCCTCCCCCCGTCAGCTGCCACGGATCACGGGTTGGACCTGCTGACGGAACTTGCTTGTGTGACAGATTCTTTTCCGTTCACGACCAGCCGGGATCGCGCCGCCGCCGCTCGAAAGATGAAGGGGCAACTCGACTCAGCGCGGGTGGAGTTGTCAGTCGGTGGTCGGCAGCAACTTCTCTGTCTCGGAACGCAGAAGCTCCCGCGCGGCGACGCGGCGGAATTGGCCGCGTGGGCCGACCAGGCCAGCCCGCGGCTCGCGCCGAAGGAAATTCTCGGCGAAGCATTCGCGGCGGCCGCGGCGTGGCAGTGCGTCGCCGCCTGCGATGCGCTGCAACGCGGGGCATTTTCCGCTGCCAACGTCAGCGTCGTCGGCGCCAATCAGCAGGCCATCGGCGCGCGGTTTTTACGTTTGCATCACTCACGAAGTTCATGAGCAACCGAATCATTCTCATCACCGGCGCAAACGGCGGCTTGGGCCAGGCAATAGCTGCCGCCTTTCTCGAAGAATCGCCAGCGAACATCGTCTGGCTGGCCGCGCATCGCCGGCGCGACAAGGCGGATGAACTGGCCACCGCAAATGCCAACCGCGCACACGTCGTGCAATTGGACGTGACTAACGCCTCGTCGTGGCAACAGGCCGTGGCGCAAATTCTGTCCGCGCACCAGCGCCTTGACGTGCTTGTGAATAACGCCGGCACGCATGACGACGCGCTGCTGGCAATGATGAAACCCGAATCGTGGCGCGAAGTTTTGTCAGTGAATCTCGACGGCGTTTTTCACGGTTGTCAGGCGGTGTTGCCCACCATGATCAGCCAGCGGAACGGACGCATCGTCAACATCGCCTCGCTCAGTGCGTTGCTCGCGCCAGCGGGACAGACGAATTATGCCGCGGCCAAGGCGGGCGTGGTGGCACTCACGCAGTCACTCGCCAAGGAAGTCGCGCGGATTGGCATCACGGTCAACGCGGTTTGTCCAGGCTACGTGGACACGGACGCGCTGGCAGCGCTGGGCGAGGAAGAACGCAAACGCGCGTTGGAAAAAATTCCCATGCGGCGTTTTGGCAAACCGGAAGAGATTGCGGCGGCAGTCCGTTTTCTGGCTTGCGCCGGAGCGGGCTACATTACAGGCTCCGCGCTCAAAATTGACGGCGGAATTTTTTGATGAACAACCCGGCGGAACTGAAGGCGGAGATCAAACGCATGATGGTGGAAAATCTCATGCTGCAATCCGGCGCGGAGGAAATCGCGGACGACCAGCCGCTGTTCGGCCCGGACAGTCTGGGGTTGGATTCCGTAGATGCGCTCCAACTCGTCGTCGCGCTCGACAAGAATTACGGGCTGAAGATTCCCGATCCCGAAACCGCGCGCAAGACGCTGCAAAGCGTGAACACCATCGCCGCCGCTTTGGAAATGCACCAACGAAAGGAGTGAGGGGAAAAAATTGGAACGGGTGTCGTGTCCGCCACGGTTTGCAATACCGGCTTGTGCGGTTCGGCAGCGGTGAAGTGGCGGTCGGGGAATTCTGTCAGCTTGCCGACCTTGGTGAGATTGGTGCCGACCTGAACGTGGATGTCGCGGGCGATGCGCGTGCGTTCCCGTTCCAAGGCGCGCTGCCGCTCCAGCGCCCGCATTCTGGCGTGGCGGATTTGCCTTTAAATGTTCCTGTCTCCACCTCAAGATAATCAATGAAACGCGTCCCTACCAGATGCAAAGGGAATTTTATGGAGGGAGAGCGCGACGCAATGCACTTACACGAATTCTAACAATTCCCTGCCACCGATGTTTCACGTCCTGCACATTGATTCGCTCGATCTCCCGGCCCTTGCGCCCTATCGCACGATGAAGCGGCCTGTTGAGCATGAGACCCAGGGCATTTTTGTGGCGGAGAGCGAGAAGGTCGTGCGCCGCCTGCTCGAAAGCTCCTTCGACGTCGTCTCCGTGTTGTTGCCGACGAAATGGTTGCCCCATTTCGAGCCGTTGTTGCAAGCGCGGCGGGAGGACATCCCGGTTTACCTCGTGGACAAAAAGGAAGTCCTCGAACAACTCATCGGGTTTACGATGTTCCAAGGCATCATGGCCGTGGGAAGAATCCCCGCGCCCGTTTCGCTCGACGACGCTCTGACTCGCAGCGCACAACCCCGTCTCTTCGTCGCCGTGGACGCGTTGGCGAATGCCGAAAACCTCGGCGTGTTGGTGCGCAACTGCGTGGCGTTTGGCGTCCAGGCCTTGCTCGTGGGCGAAACCAGCGCCAGCCCGTTCCTGCGTCGGGCCGTGCGGAATTCGATGGGCACAATTTTTCAATTACCCGTGGTCGAGTCGGCCAACCTCGTCCGCACGTTGGAAGAATTGCGGCGTTGTGGCGTCCATTGCGTGGCCGCTCATCCGCACGCCACGAACAAAACGCTCGCGCAAGCGGATTTGTCCGGTGATTGCTGCATCGTCATGGGCAGCGAAAGCGACGGCATTTCCCGGCCCGTGCTCGCCGCGTGCGATGAAGCCGTGGCCATTCCCATGCCGCCCAGGGTGGATTCACTTAATGTGGGCAGCGCCACGGCCGTGTTTCTTTACGAGGCAAATCGGCAACGCGAAAAAATATGACGGTAGGGCGCGTCACTCCGTGCGCGCCGCAAGCCGACGAAAGAAACGGCGCGCACGGAGTGACGCGCCCTACCTTGTCCGGCCACAGCTAACCCGCCTGAAAAACCTTCAAGTAAACCTCGCGGACAGCCTTGCGCCACTTCGCCAGCGCCGCCCGAAAGACTTCCGGTGTGGAAAATCCGCAGCGCACGGACACGCGATAATACGGCGCGGGGTCGTCGGGCAGAACCGTTTCGCCCTCGTAGCTCCACCGGCGTAAAATTCCTTCCACGCGGCGCAGTTGGCGGTAGTTTTCCAGAAGTTTGTCCCAATCCTTGCGGGTGAGCGGCGGATGTTGTGGTTGGAGTTCACGCTTTAGCGTGCCCCCGCCAGCCGAACCAGCTGAAGCTTGAACTCCAACGGCATCACGCCCGCGCTCCAGCGCCCGCAGCGTGTGGGCCTCCTGCCAGCCGTGTTCGAGGCACATCGCCTGCGCGATGAACTCCGCGTCCATCAATCCACCCTTGCCGGTTTTAATGGCCAGTTCGTCTTGGCCCGACGGCGTGCGCTCCTTCTCGATGCGCATACGCATCGCGTGGATTCTTTGTTTCCAATCCGGTGCGAAGCACGATGGCAACGTAGGACAGGCGTCGCGCCTGTCTCGAACTTTCTTTTCGCCTTCGCGTTCAATTAGAGACAGGCGCGACGCCTGTCCTACGACCGAAAAGTTTGTCAAGCGGGCCGCCAGCTCCTGAAATCTCTTCCCCAACTCTACGTCCCCCGCCACTGCACGCACCCGTGTGAGCGATTGAATTTCCCAAAGCTGCGCGCGTTGCCGGTAGTATTGCTCGTAAGCCGCCAGGGTGTTGACGAGCAAACCCTTCTCCCCATCGGGCCGCAACCGCGCGTCCATGCGAAACACCGTCCCTTTGTCCGTGCGCCGCGACACCAGGTCCATGAGTTCCACGGCGAGTCCCTGAAGCTTTGCGAAATTTCTGGCCTTCGCATCGGTGACAAAAACGACGTCCAAGTCCGAGCCGTAATCAATTTCGCAGCCGCCGAGTTTGCCAAGCCCGATGATGACAAACGGCGGCGACTTGAGGTTGTGCTTCCGCACCACGACTTCGAGCGCGTATTGCAGGCAGGCGTCCGCCAGTGCTGAAAGTTCCGCGAGATTTTGCTCAAAATCGGCCAGGCCGAGGATGTCGCGCAGACCGATGCGCATCAACTCGGCCTCGTGATAGCGGCGCAACCAGAGCCATTGGTCCGCGTCGGCAAGACCGTGGCGCAGGTCTTCCAGGATTTCCCGCGCCGTCTTCTTCAGGCGCATCCGCCCGCCGGAAACCAGTTCATCGAACAATTCCGGCGAACGAATTGCCGCCTCCGCCAGGAATTCCGAGCGGTCAAACAGCAGCAGCAGCAATTCGAACAGCGGCGGATTGCCCGTCCACATCTCAAACAACGCGCCGCGCGCACCGTAGGCACTGAGAAAACTGTCGAGCCGCGTCACGACCCGATCCGGGTCGGACAAGGTTTTGGACGGCAGCGTCGGTGATTTCAGTTCGCCGTGGTCTTTGCGGCAGAGCGCAAAGATCTTTGGCAGGAGTTGCCGCGCCAGTTCCACCGTGCGGGGCGCGACATGGACAAATCCGGGTCCTTCGACGAATTCCTTGAGCACGCGAAACGCCTTGTCCGGATCGCGAAACCAGTGCCGCGTCAGGATTTCCTTCCATTCCACTTCGCAACCATCGAACGAGAGTGGAAACTCCGACTCTGGTGCAGCCGCTTCCGATTTGAGCAGGCGGTCGTAGGCGCGCCGCACGTTGCGCGTGTGCGTCTGGCGCGCGTCCTCGAACTCTGCCAGCGCGCGGAAGCCCATGAGTTTCGCGAGCCGCTCCTGGGAGTGACGATCTGCGGGTATGGTGTGGGTTTGCAAATTTGCCTCCATTTGCAGGCGGTGCTCCACGTCGCGCAGGAAGCAGTAGGCGGCATGAAGCAGTTGCGATTCTTCCTCGGCCAACCGCCGGTACTCCGCAAGTTTTGCGAGACACGAAAGCGTTTGCGCGCCTTGCAGAAACGGCTGGCGGCCGGCGTGCAACAATTGCTGCGCCTGGGCGATAAACTCAATTTCGCGAATCCCGCCGCGGCCCAGCTTCACGTTGCGGTCCAGTTCCCCCGCGCGCACGACTTCGCTTTCAATGCGATCCTTCATGGCCGCCACCTCGCGCAGCACGCTCTCGTTGATCGAACGCGGAAAGCGGAACGGTTGGATCATTTCCAGAAACTCGTGCGCCAGTCCTTCGTCGCCCGCCACCCGCCGCGCCTTGATGAGCATCATGCGCTCCCACGTCTGTCCCCATTGCGCGTAATAACTTTCACAGCTCTCCAGCGAGCGGCACAACGGCCCGGCGTCACCCTCGGGTCGCAGCCGCAGATCAATCCGGAATAACGCGCCCTCTGGTGTCATGCGCGTGACCTCGGCGATAAAAGCTTCCGCGAGCCGGTTGAAAAACGCGTGACTTGTCATCGTGCTGGATGGCGTTTTCTTCACCGGCGCTTCCTTGAAAACCTGGCCCTCGTCGCTGTAAACAAAAAGCACGTCCACGTCCGAGCTGTAATTCAGCTCCTGCCCGCCGAGCTTGCCCATGCCCAGCACGCAAAACGCCGTGGCGTGCCAGCGCCCGTCCGCGTCCTGATGATACGGTTGACCGAAGCGTTCGGTGAACTGCTGCCGGCAAATCTGCCACACCGCGTCGAGACAAACGTCCGCCACGTCAGAAATCTCGCGGGTGATTTCCACCACGTCAGCCAGACGCGCGAGGTCGCGCGCCGCGACCCGCAGCATCTCGCGCTGCTTGAACCGCCTCAGTTGGGCGAACGCTCCGGGGTAATTGCGCTCAGCCAGCAGGGGCTTCAACCAGCTTTGCACCTCGCTGCGAAAACCCTGCGCCCGCCGCGGATGTTGAAGCTGCTCGACGTCGAGCGTCGCAAGCCAATCCGGATTGGCCACAAGCAGTTCACAGAACACCTGCGAGCCGCTGCATAGAGCGACCAGCACGCGGATTTGCCTGGCGGAGAATGTTTCCAACGCCGGTCCCGCCGCCGTGGCGGCCAGCAACTTGATGAAATGCCCGGCGCGCTGCGGGTCGGCGCAGGTTCTAATGGCTTTGGCCCAGAGCGGATTGTTCATGGCTACGCCCGTGCCGCAACGAAAGCCCGAAAGTCTCGTAGGGACGCGTTCCACCGCGTCCCCAATTTCCCAAGGAAAGAATGGGACGCGGTGGAACGCGTCCCTACCAACTGCGATGGAACGACACGGCGCGATGTGTCCCCGCGTGCATTCATTGCGTCAAATTCTTTCCAACTCCACCGGCACATCCCGGCGTTGGCCCGACGGCTTCAACTGCGTGAACAGCCCGCGCCAAAAGCCAATGCCATAAAGCAGATGCGACAGCACCATCAGCGGCGCCGCGCACAGGCTGCGCCGGAGGCCGCCACGTGGAATCAGTACAATCACCTGCAACCAGACGGCAACGCCGTAGAGCAAGAGCGGGAGGTGATACAGATCACCCTGCCATGTTGCGGAGGGAACGAACGTGATCGCCGACACCATCGGCAAAGTGAGGAGATAAACCAGGAACAACGGCGGCACGAAATTTAGCGCCGAACCAAAGGTCGGATGCACGCGAAACTGCTCCGCCCGGCCTCGCCCGTAATTCATCAGCATCTTGGCAAACGCCTTCAACGTGGGCCGTGGGCGGCGTTGCACCACGAACTCAGGGTCGTAAATCAATTTTCCACCGCGCTTCTGCAACTCGTCCATCAGCGCGTTCTCCTCGTTCGGATAGAGCGCCTCGTTGAAGCCGCCGAGTTCGAGCATGGCGTCGCGGCGGGCGATGAGGTTGCAGAGAATCAATTCCTTCTCGCCGGTCTCCCGCACCGCGCCCACGGTGGTGTAGCGCGCGCGACTCGGTCCAAATGCCAGCCAGCTCGCCAGCACCAGCGCGAACACCTGTTCCAACTCCGGTGCGTCCGGCGGACACACATTCGGCCCGCCGACCATTTTTACTTTCGCGTCGGCGAAATGTGAAATCGCCCGGCGCAGATTTGCGGGGTCAGCCACCGAATCGTCGTCGAGAAAGTAAATCAGTTCACCTCGCGCGGCTTTCAGACCGGCGTTACGCTGGACGGAAGGTTGTTTTCCTCGTGACACCAAGATTTCCAGTTTGTCCGCCGGATAATCCAATCGCCGCGCCGCCGCGACGGCCTTGATGTCGGCTAGGTCGGGGCGCGTCGGAATGAGCACGGTGACACTCGGCAAATTATCGCTCACGCCGTGAGGCTAGAGTTCACCGCCTGAACTTCAAAGTGGAAAGTGACTGGCGGGCTATGAGCGGTTGCGTCACCATGCACGCCGTTCAGCTTATGGATCAGGCCGCGTCCAAACCAACGGAAAACCCGCAACCCGGCGGCGAGCCATCAAGTCCGCGCGTGTTGTCGAAGCAGCAATGGCGCTCCGGCATTGCGGCGTGGCTGGGCTGGATGTTCGACGGGCTGGACATGCACCTCTACACGCTCGTGGCCGCGCCATTCGTGGCGGATTTGCTCGGCGGGTTGAGCACCACCGATCCGCGAGTTGGACATCACGCTTCGATCATTCAAGCGGCCTTCCTGCTCGGTTGGGCGTTGGGTGGCGGATTCTTCGGTCGCATCGGTGACCGGCTGGGACGCGCACGGGCCCTGAGTCTAACGATCCTGACTTACGCGGCGTTCACTGGGCTTTCCTTCTTTGCGCAAGAGTGGTGGCACTTGATGATTTTCCGATTTCTCGCCGCGCTCGGCATCGGTGGCGAATGGGCGGTGGGCGCGTCACTGCTATCGGAAACGTGGCCGCGCAAATGGCGACCGTGGATCGCGGCGGTGCTTCAAACGGGCGGGAATATCGGCATCCTGATCGCTTGCTTCGCAAATAACATTCTCGCCGGCGCGCCACCGCGTTACCTGTTCCTCGTCGGCGTGCTGCCCGCGTTGCTGGTGTTTTGGATACGCCGTTCCGTGCCGGAGACGGAGGAATGGCACGCGGCCAAAGTCAAGGCGCAGCACCACGAACCGAAAATGCGTGAACTGTTCCGGGGTGACGTGCGGCCCGTCACGATCTGGGTTGCCCTCGTTTGCGGCGTGGCGCTCACGGCACACTGGGCGTTCCTGTTCTGGCATCAGCAACATCTGCGGAATCTGCCGGAAGTCTTGAACTGGTCGCCGGAGCAAAAAAGCAAACTCGCCAGCACGGCAATGTATCTGGTCATCGGGTCGTCCATGCTGGGAAATTTCTTCTGCGGCTGGCTGGCGCGGCTCATCGGTTATCGCGCCGCCATCGGTGGGGTGTTTTTCGTGTACTTCCTGATGCTGTTCGGGGCGTACTCCGTGCCGCGCGACCACGCGCAACTGCTGTACTGGTTTCCGCTGATCGGTTTCTGCCAGGGCGCGTTCGCGCTGTTCACCATGTATCTGCCACCGTTGTTTCCGACCCTGCTCCGCACCACGGGCGCGGGCTTTTGCTACAACATCGGGCGCGTTGCCGCCGCGTTCGGGACGGTGTTCTTCGGGCTGTTCTCGACGGTGGGCGACCATCGCGCGGCGTTGCTTTACGCAAGTTTTCTCTTTCTGCCGGCGGCGGCGATTTCCTTCTTCCTGCCGCGCGTGCGCGATTGAAAACTGATAGGGAATTGCTTTTTTGACGCTGCGCGGTTCATTGCGCCGGAGACATGCGCTGGGCAAACGATTGGCAAAGGAAGGATACCAAACCAAGTCGTACGCCCCTTTTCTGCGCGAAGCGATACGGCCGCTGGTTGATCGGTCGAAGTCCACAGGCAGGTCAATCTATGATGATTCGGTTGGCGGGGTTGTACGTCACACCGGGGACCTCCGCGTGACTGTAAAGCAGCTTAAGGTCGTGAACGATGCCATCAACTGCGGACTGAGTGCTTTGGCGCGTCCGGGCGGTGCTTTGCGCAAGCTTCCGAAGATCGAGCGTGACGCGCTCAAGCTCGGCCTTGATGTCGCTCACCTCGCGCTCCAGGCGTTTAATGTTTTCCTTGTCAGTCATAGTCGGGTATGATCGTTTTCAGGTTGCGCGGCGGGGGGCGGCTGCTTTTGGCGGCAGGTCAATCCATTGCGCGTTGTCTGCCAGAAACATCACCTTACAGTGGAGTCCCGCCTCATGCGACTTCACTACTGTGGTGTCTAAGGCTTCCCAAGCATGGTGCTTTTCTCTTTCGGAATGGCTTGGCTGCGCGACGTGAACGAGGGCGGTCATAGGTTCAGGGGCTGGGCTCGGGCGCGTTATTTGTCTTTGGAATGAGGTGGTCAAACATGCCGCGCACGTTTTTGTAGTGACGTCCGGTCGCCTCCTCCACAAACGGTTGCTGCGGGTCAAATTGCGACGCCGCCGCTTTCTCAATGCCAAGTGGATCGTCAGGGACAAAGTTAATGGCTTCGGATTTTTTGAGGTCTTGGTACGCGGCCTCGGCTTCCTCCACCAGTTCTTCGCTTGTGAGAAACCGTTGCAGTTTTTCCTCGCGCGCCGTGACGGTGATTTGCGCCTGCGATATGACCTGCGCCTGAAAGTTCGTGCTGTTGGCGTAGGCGGGATTTTTCAACGGTCCTTCCCGTTCCCACTTGTTCAGCGCCTCAGTGCGGACCTGAACGAGCTTTTCAAATACGATGCGCCGGCGGGCCTGGTCCTGGCTTTCCCATTCAAAGGTGCCGTCGGGATTTTGAAAGTAGTGCCAGCTTTCGCCGGTGTGCTTGTCGAGTTTGAGAATGATGCCGTTGGCGTTGAGGAGTTGGAAGCGGTCCGCCGGGGCGTCGGCAGGTTTCGCTTGGCCCAGGGCGGCCTCGCGTTCGCTGCGCAACTGTTCGATTTGTCGCCGGGTTTCTGCCTGCACCTCCGCCGCTTGCTCCCGCTCGCGTTGGAGGCCGCGCAGGCGGGCGTTGTTGAGCATGATCTGGCCGAAGTTGTCCGTGACTTGCCGCCAGGTGTCTGCTTCCCGTTGCTGTTGCAACCGGTGCTGTTCCTGTGAGCGCTGAATGTTCTGAATCGAAAGTTCGTCTCGGATTCCATCGAGTGACCGGGAGACATCGGACTTATACTGCCCGAAGGCGGCGGTGGTGAAGCAGAGGAAAAGGAGGAGGGTTTTCATGATGGGAATTCCAGTTGGATTATGCGGCTTTCTTTTTCTTCGGTTCACTGAACTGATAGGAAATTGCCTTTTTGACGCTGCGCGGTTCAGGGAGAATTGCTTTTTCGCCGTGTTCATTTCAATGTGGTTTTATGCCGACGGGGGGGCGGGTGCCAAGTGTTTTTTAGGTTTTGTCTCGACTCCATGAGAATGTCCGGTTTTTAACTCCATGAAAATGTCCTATTGAGGCCGGAGATGCGGTAGCAACTCTGGCCACAACATGGAGACA
>JALOTT010000364.1 GCA_025457745.1 Verrucomicrobiota bacterium | reverse complement strand
CGGAAACAATTCCCGCAAGCCCACCGAGGCGACGACGCACACGATTCATTATGGCAAAGTCACACGCGCTGGCACGGTTGTGGACGAAGTCTTGTGCGCCGTGATGCGCGCGCCGCGTACTTACACGCGCGAGGATATTGTCGAAATCACCTGCCACGGCGGAATTCTGTCGGCGAAAACCGTGCTTGATACCGTGCTGGAAAACGGCGCGCGGCTGGCCGAGCCGGGGGAATTCACGAAGCGCGCCTTCCTGAACGGACGGCTCGACCTCGCGCAGGCGGAAGCGGTGGCGGACTTGATTCATTCGCGCACCGAACTAGCGCTCACCGCCGCCAACGAGCAACTCGCCGGCAAGCTTTCTCAGCGCATCAACCAACTGCGCGACGACTTGATGCACACGTTGGCGCACATCGAGGCGCACATAGATTTTCCCGAGGAAGACATCGCGCCGGACACGCGGGAACAACTCGTTGGCCGGCTCGAACGCGGGTTGGCGTTCATGGACGAATTGCTGCGCACGGCGAACGAAGGCCGGATTTTGCGGCGCGGCATCCGCGCGGCCATCGTGGGCCGGCCCAACGCGGGCAAATCCAGCCTGCTCAATCAATTGCTGGGCCACGACCGGGCCATCGTTTCGCACATCCCGGGCACGACGCGCGACACGATTGAGGAAACCGCCAACGTGCGCGGCCTGCCGGTGGTTTTTGTGGACACCGCCGGGTTGCGGGAGGCGCGGGACGAGCTCGAAGCCGAAGGCATCCGCCGCAGCCGTGATTCGCTGGCGAGGGCGGAATTCATTTTGCACGTGCTCGACGCGTCCGAACCGCTGACGGCGGAGGATGAAAAATATTTCGCCGAGTTCGCTGGCAAGAAACGGATTTTCGTGCGGAACAAAATTGATCTGCCGGTGAAGCTGGGTTTGCCCATTGAGTCCGCTGGTAGGGCGGTCAGTCCTCTGCCCGCCGACGGCGCGCACGGAGTGCCACGCCCTGCCGAAAATACCGTGGACGTGTGTTGCCTGACAGGGCAGGGGATCGAACCGCTCAAGGATGCCATCAAGTCGCTGGTGTGGTCGGGCGACATCAAGGCGGAGATGTTGCAGGTGATGATCAACGCGCGACATCAGGACGCTCTGCGCCGCGCCCGCGAGGCGACGGTGCGGACGCTGGACGCGCTCCGGGCCGACCTGACGCTGGAATTGGTCGCACTGGATTTGCACATCGCCGTCAACGCCGTGGGTGAAATCGTCGGCAAAACGGCGACGGAAGATTTGCTGGATTCGATCTTCAGCCAGTTTTGCATTGGGAAGTAGGTGTTCATCGTAGCCGCCGACGTGAGGAGGGGACGGTGAGGTTTTCTCCATAATCCGCCTCGTCACGTCGGCGGCTACGGATGTTGAAAAAACTTCTGATTGCTTTTTTTCCGTCCAGCGGTAATAAGCGTGAAATCAATGCACATGGGCAAGACGCTCATCATCGCGGAGAAGCCGTCCGTCGCCAGCGACATCGCCAAGGCACTGGGCGGTTTCAAGAAAATCGAAGACCACTTCGAGAGCGACCAATTCGTGCTCTCGTCGGCGGTTGGCCATCTGCTCCAACTCGTTTTGCCTGAAGGCGTGGAGGCCGTGCGCGGCAAGTGGACGTTCAAACATCTTCCCGTTATCCCGCCGCATTTTGATTTGCGGCCCATCGAAAAGAGCGAATCACGTCTCCGCGTGCTGTCCAAACTGATCAAGCGCAAGGACGTGACGGCGCTCATCAATGCCTGCGACGCGGGCCGCGAGGGCGAACTGATCTTCCGCAACATCGTCAAACACACGAAGGCCAAGCAGCCCATCCAGCGGCTTTGGCTGCAATCCATGACGCCGGCGGCGATCCGCGAGGGTTTTGCGCAACTTCGGGACGATGCTTCCGTGCGTCCGCTGGCCGACGCGGCGGTCTGCCGTTCGGAATCCGACTGGCTCGTGGGCATCAATGGCACGCGGGCGATGACGGCGTTCAACTCGAAGACCGGCGGCTTTCATCTGACGACGGTGGGTCGTGTGCAAACACCGACGCTCGCGATCCTGGTCGAGCGCGAGGAGCGCATCAAAAAATTCGTGTCGCGCGATTACTGGGAAATTCACGGCACGTTCGGCGCACAGGCTGGCGAGTATCCAGGGCGCTGGTTTGATGAAAAGTTTGCGAAGAAGGAAGGAGACGACCAGTTCAAGCCGGAGCGCGTTTGGGAACTCAAGTTCGCCGAGGCGATTCGCGAGAAATGTCTGGGCAAGCCGGGCGTTGTCACCGAGGAGAGCAAGCCGACGACTTCGCTTTCGCCGTTGCTCTACGATTTGACGAGTTTGCAGCGCGAGGCGAACGGACGCTTCGGTTTTTCCGCCAAGAACACGCTCGGCCTGGCGCAGGCGCTTTACGAACGGCATAAGGTGCTGACGTATCCGAGAACGGACTCGCGCGCGTTGCCGGAGGATTACCTCGAAACGGTGAAGACCACGATGGGCATGCTGGCCGGAACGCATTACAGCACGTTTGCGGAGCAGATCTTAAAGAGTGGCTGGGTGCGGCCCAACAAACGCATCTTCAATAACGCAAAAGTCTCCGACCACTTCGCCATCATCCCGACGTCGCTCGCGCCGAAACATTTGAGCGAACCGGAGCAAAAGCTCTACGACCTGGTGACGAAACGCTTCCTGGCAATTTTTTATCCGGCGGCGGAGTTTCTGGTGACCACACGCATCACCCGCGTCGAGAGCGAGCCGTTCAAGAGCGAGGGCAAGGTGATGGTGAACGCGGGCTGGCTGGCGGTCTATGGCAAGGAGGCGGAGTCCGATGACACGCCGAGCCTCGTGCCGGTGAAACCGAACGAAACGGTGAAGACCGAGAAGGTCGAAGTGGAAGCGAACCAGACGAAGCCGCCACCGCGTTACTCGGAAGCGACGTTGCTCTCGGCGATGGAAGGCGCGGGCAAACTGGTCGAGGACGAGGAGCTCCGCGAGGCCATGATCGAGAAAGGTCTTGGCACGCCCGCGACCCGCGCCCAAATCATCGAGGGTTTGATCTGGGAAAAATATGTGCACCGCCACGGACGCGAATTGCAGCCGACGGCCAAGGCATTTTCGCTCATCACGCTGCTGCGCGGGTTGGAAATCCCGGAACTGGTTTCGCCGGAACTGACGGGCGATTGGGAATTCAAGCTGCGCCTCATGGCGCGCGGCAAATTGAAGCGCGAAGACTTCATGAAGGAAATCGAGGACGCGACGCGCGAAATCGTGGCCAAGGCGAAGCGGCACGAGAGCGATACGGTGCCCGGCGATTTTGGGAAGCTGGACGTGCTGTGCCCGAAATGCAGCGGCGAGATTCACGAGAACTACAAAAAGTTCCAGTGCCAGAATTGCGACTTCGCGCTGTGGAAGATCGTGGCGGGCCGGCAGCTCGAAATTTCCGAAGTCGAAGAACTCATCACCAAAAAGGTGGTCGGGCCGCTGCAAGGCTTCCGCAGCAAGATGGGCCGCCCGTTTGCCGCCGTCATCAAAATGTCGCCGGAGTTCAAGCCGGAGTTTGATTTCGGCAACGATCAGAACGCCGCGGGCGTGGCCGTGGAAGTGGATTTCACCGGGCAGACGCCGCTGGGCAAATGTCCGGCGTGCGGCAGTCGCGTGTTTGAAACGCCGATGGCTTACGTCTGCGAAAAATCCACGGGCGCGGCGCGGTTGTGTTCCTTCCGCACGGGCAAAATCATTTTGCAGCGGCCGATTGACCGCGCGCAGGTGGAAAAACTGCTGGCGACCGGCAAAACGGATTTGATCGAGAAGTTCATTTCCAAGAAGGGCCGTCCGTTCAAGGCGTATCTGGTGGCGAAAGACGGGAAGGTGGGCTTTGAGTTCGAGCCGCGCGAGCCCAAGGCCGGCCAAGGCGCGGCCAAGGATTCCCCGGCCAAAGCGCCGGCGGTTAAAATTGACTTCACCGGTCAGCAATTGCTCGGCAAATGTCCGAAGTGCGGCGGCAAGATTTTCCAGTCAGCCGATCAGTATCTTTGCGAGCGGACCCAGGCCGACGGCAAGCATTGCACGTTCAAGCTGGACAAGATCAAGAACGGCCAACCGATCGAAGTGGAGCAGCTTCAAAAGCTGCTCACCATGCGCAAGACCGACCTGCTCTCGAAGTTCATCGCCCGTACGGGCAAGCCGTTCACGGCGTGGCTGGTGATGTCGCCGAAGGGCAAGATTGAATTCGAGTTCCCACCTCGCGACGGCGAAGCGGAACCGGCGGCCAAAACGTAGCGCGGTGCCCAAGGTCGTCCCATGACCGAATCCGCCCCCAGCAAACCTCCGGTCGAAGACAAGTGGGTCAAAAAGTTTCTCCAACATCTCGCCACGGATCGGGGACTGTCGGCTTACACGCTGCGCAATTACCGGCAGGCGCTGACGGAGTTTGTGGCGTGGCATCAGCAGGAGC
>JALOTT010000363.1 GCA_025457745.1 Verrucomicrobiota bacterium | reverse complement strand
AGATTGACGGCAAGTGGTACGAGTTCGGATACTACGAATACACCGGCAAGGACTTCGACGCCGACATGGCCAGACTCGACGCGGAGCCGCGCAACAAAGAATGGCTGAAGGTCTGCGATCCCATGCAAATGCCCCTGCCGGGCGCGAAGAGCTGGACGAAGATGGAACGGGTCTATTTCAACGAATAGGAAGGCCCACGACGAAGAAACCGATGCTGTTCTCGAAAGCATTCCTTCTTACGGGCTGGCTGCGGCAATCGGTGAAGAGGCCGGCCGGGAATCCGACTTCAACCGGTCCACCCCAGCGTCGTAGTCCCACTGCTGGTTCATGACCGGCCCCAAGATGCGCTGAACCTCGGCGAGCAGCGCGGGATCATACGGTTCCTCGCACCACGCCACATTGCGACGAACGGATTCGGAGCGGGTGCTGCTGAACAGCGTGGTGGGAAAGTCGCGATTCTGGCTGGAGAACTGCAGCGCCAGTTTGTTGATGGGCTCGCCCCGCTGCTCGCACAGTGCGGCGGCCTGGCGAAAGAGCTGGCGCTCCCCCGCAATGGCAGGTCTTGACGCACAACCTGTGGGTGCTGGCGCGACTGGAACAAAAACAAGAACTGGCACTGGCGGCCTGAGCCGCCAAAAAACAAACCCGCAAAAACAAGAGAAGTGGTATGCCCGCCGCCGGACAAAAGGCTGAAAAAATGGTCGCTCGCTGAAAAAACAGCAAATCCCGCCGCCGTTGGGAGCCCAAAACCCTGCCTGCGTTTTACCCTTTCTCAAAAATGCGCGTTTTGCGGACAAGCTCTACTTTGTGTCAGCGGTCTGGTCGGCCCTCGCCGGCGATGTTGACTCTTTCATCATTGCGCTGGGGCGCGTGGTAGGATCGTCGGGGGATTCAAAGTCGTAGGCAGCAAGCAGCCGGGAGTCCGGCCAGGTATCGGTGGTGCTGAACTTGAAAGATGCCAGTCCGGTGAAATTGGGCGTGAGCGCGAAGCGGGCGGGGTGGCCATCGGCAACCAGGGTGACAGTGCGATTGACCGGGCTGTTGACCGCAAACAGAAGATTGCTGGACGCGGTCAGGGTGTCTTGGGCGAGCGAGCTGAGATCAACGTCCACGGTCGCGCGATGCTGGTGTTCACGTTGGTGGCCGAAGTTGCCGGCGGTCTATTGATTGGCACGGCGTTGGCAATTGCACCGGAGAGCGACCAGTCCAGCAGCGGAACGACTACCGGCAAATTGGTGGTGGGAGCAGGCTGGCCTGGCGTGAGGGGGACCATGAGCACCGCCACGGTGGTGTTGGTGATGTTTGCCAACTGGAGGGCCAGCTTGCGGTAGCTGCTATTGGCGTTCTGCCCGGATGGGTTGGGGGAAGTCGGCAGGGGGACAGCATTGCTGAGGGTGAAGCTGCCCACGCTGGTAAGGTTGGTAAGCCAGAGCCGGTCGCTGCCCTGCGTGAGCATCACCGATTGTTCATCGGGCTGGATCGCCACAGTAGTTGCGGTGTTGACGTGCATAAACCACCAGCCATTGACGGGCGCGGACGCGACGCAGCACATCGTCGCAACGAAGAAAAGCGCGACTATTGGGTAGTTTTCATAACCGGACGGATAATTCTCATGGCAATTCCTTCCGCCACGCAAGGGCTTGCTGCTTCAGGCGGGCGGAAATCTGCGGATTGGCCTCCGCCACGTTTCGCGTTTCAAAAATATCCGTGCCGAGATCGAACAGTTGCGCGTCCGAGCCATCGGCGTTCACCAGCAGTTTCCAATCGCCCTCGCGAACGGCAACATTCGGACTGCGATGCCCGGTTGCCGCCGGATACTTGAACGAGTCGTTGTTGCGCCCATACTCCCAGAACTGCGGGCGGCTCCGCTTCGGTTCGGCACCCGTGAACGCGGCGCTCAAATCCTCGCCGTCAAATTTAGTCGTGATATCCGGCGACACCGGCGCGCCGGCCAGCTTGCAAAATGTCGGCAGCAAGTCCACCGCGTTCATCACCGTGCGTTCGTTCACCCGGCCTGCGGGCGTCGCGCCCGGCCACCACGCGATCAACGGCAGCCGCGTGCCGCCTTCATACAAACTCAACTTCGAGCCGCGCAATCCGGCGGTGCGTTTCTGCTGATACGTTGGCAGCGGGCCATTGTCGCCGGTGAACACCACCAGCGTGTTTGTCGCGATGCCGAGTTGCTTCAAGCCGTCGAGCAGCCGCCCCATTTGGCGGTCGTATTCTTCGAGCACGCCCTTGAAGTTCGCTTCGCTGTTGGCATCGTAACCAGCCTTGAATTTTTCCTTGAGCGCCGGGCGAGGCACATACGGCGTGTGCGTGTCATCCGGCCAGAGGTTCACATAGCAAGGCTGGTTCGTGTGACGCTTCAAGAAGTCGAGCGTCCGGTCCACGAAGAACGCCGTGCGATCCCAGCGCTTCACCTTGTCCTGCGGCGATCAGATCCAATTCGTCGCCGTGAGGTCGGGGTGCGGATCGGGACTTTCCCAGGTGCTCGCCCATTCGTCGAAGCCGTAGGCTTTGATGTGCGGAGCGTTCGTCACATCGCGTCCGCCGCCCATGTGCCACTTGCCGAAATGCGCCGTGGCATAGCCGCTGGATTGCAGCAACCGCGCCACGCTCGGTGCTCTCGCGTCCAGAAAATCCGCCTGCCCGCACGCGGCGTTGCCTTTGCGGTCCTGCAAATAACTCGTGATCCGCCAGCGCGCCGGGAACATTCCCGTCGTCGCCCCGGTGCGCGACGGCGAGCAAATCGGCGAGGCGACGTAGAACTGCGTGAAGCGGACGCCCTCCGCCGTCATGCGGTCCAGATTCGGCGTCGCCACCATCTTGCCGCCGTAACTGCCGAGGTCGCCCCAGCCGAAGTCATCGGTGAAGACAAAGATGATGTTGGGCCTGTCTGCCGCGTATGCACAGAAAGCAAACGCACAAAGCGCCAGCACCAAGATCCCGGTTAACATTAATTTCATCTCGGAAATACAAACAAATAACAACCGGCGCTTCAACTCACGCGAGCCAATTACGGCTTGGGCAAAACATTCGTGCGGCGGGCTTCTTCCAGAAACTTCCGCGACAATCGCGCCACTAACTCCGGCTTTTCGGCGGCAACGTTGTGCTGCTCGAACGGATCGTCGGCGAGATTGTAAAGCTCCCATTGCGCATCCCCTTGCAGGCCATCGCGAGTGAGAGCTTTTTGAGCCACCAGCTTCCAGTTGCCCTCGCGGATGGCGACATTGTCTTCGTGTTCGAATACCAGCGTGCGCGGCTTTTCCGGTTCGTTGCGAAACGCCGGCAGGAGGCTCCGTCCACGCATCGGCAAAATGTCGTGACCTGCAAACGCGCCGGGATACTTGGCGGCAGCGGCCTCAACGCACGTCGCCATGATGTCCATGATATGCACGACGTGTTGCCGCCACTCGCCTTTCCCGGCAATGCCTGCGGGCCAATGCACGACCATCGGCGTGCGGATGCCGCCTTCGTGGGTGAAATGTTTATATAACCGAAGCGGCGTGTTGCAGAGGTTCGCCCAGGCAGAGCCGTAGCTGAACAGGGTCTCCGCATTGCCCATTGCGGCCAATGCCGCGCCTTCGTGCAGAGCATTCGTTGCCGCCAGCGTGTTGACATCAATGCCTTGGCCGGGGCGCGAGTTCCGAAATTTCTGCGGGTCGAGATCGAAGCCGAACGACTCCCACTCGGCACACGCACCGTTGTCGCTTAGAAACAAGATCAACGTGTTGTCGAGTTCACCCTGCTCACGCAGCGAAGCGACGAGCCGGCCGATGTTGGCATCCATGACCTCCACCATGGCCGCATAGGCCGCCATGCGCCGCACGAGATCGGCTCGGCGTTTTGCATCTAGCGAATCCCAGGGCGGATTGCAGCCATCGCCCGTCATCGAGCCGATGCGCTTGGCGGCTTCGACATTGTCAATCGGTGAACGCGGCGGCAACGGCTGGTTCGCGGGCGCGAGGCCCAATTTCTTCATCCGTTCCAGCCGCTCGGCGCGCAAGACATCCCAGCCACGCTCGTAAGTCGCGATGTAACTGTCAACGTTCCGGGCCGGAGCTTGTAGCGGAAAATGTGGCGCTTGATAGGCGAGATACAACAACCACGGCTTGCGTTGCTGTCGCGCGGTGCTGATGAAATCCAGCGCGTGATCCGTGATGGCGGTGGTGGCGTAGAACTCACCCGCCGCATAACTGCGTTGCGGACGGCCCTGCGGCAGGCGGATCATCATCTGCGAGTCCCATGAATTGACCCCATAGCCCTGGACGAAGCCGTAGAACTCATCGAAGCCGCGCTCGATCGGCCCCGGTTTGTTGACGTGCCATTTACCACAAGCCATCGTCGCGTATCCGGCCGGGCGCAACACTTCCGCCAACGTCACGCTTTGATCATTCAACCGGCCTCGGTAGCCGGGCAGGGGGACGGACAGCAGCGGCTGGAATTATAGGTCTGCGTGAATCGCAATCCATTCGCAGCCAGCGCATCAATGTTGGGAGTGCGGATTTCGCCGCCATAGCAGCCGAGGTCGGAATACCCCAAGTCATCGGCAAGAATGACCATGATGTTGGGTTTGTTCGTTCCGGCAGCCAGCGCAAGTTGAGACGCCAGCAGCGCCACGAACAAGAAACCGAAAAGATACCAGAACGACCCGCCAGTCATTCTTGGTTTGTCTTTCATAGCTCCAAAGGAAGACCGCTTACGGATAAACGAGCCGGAAAAACACGGCCGGATTGGCCAGGTTGTTGGTGATGAGAACCAAAGTCACATTGGTTGAACCGGGCCACGTTGACCAATTGGAAGAGAGGCCGACATTCAGGGTGTTTGTCTGCACCTGCAACCGCCAGCCCAGCCGATCCGCCGGCCACGAGAGCGTGAGTGCCCCGCCGTCATAGCTGCCCGTCAGCGCGGGGGGATTGGTGTTGACGATCGGCTGCACCGCGAGGCGTACGGCGGAACCGGTGTTGAGCAACCGCGTCGTCACCCCCGCAGGCACCGTTCCCAGCTTGAAGCCGGCGAAGCCGCTCCCGCCGATCGAGCCGCCGCCGTAGGTAAACAGCGTGTTCGTCCCGACCGGCAGGCTGCTGTCGAGGAGGTTGACGATGTTGGTGCCGGCGACAGTCAGCGAATTGACGGAAACCTTTCCGCCCGCCGCTCCGCGGAGGGTGACGCTGGGGGCGGTCAGGCCGGTATTGAACTCCAACGCGCCAGAAGTGCGGCTATAGCCGATTATGACCCGGGTGGCGTTCAAGACGTTCGTCGTGCCAAGTTTCAACCTCTGCGTGCCACTGCTACTACATGTCCGCGTATAAATAACACTACATACGTGGCTAACAAAACGGTGTCAAAAGCCCTTGGATTTTTTCGGGATGTTTTTGGACATCGGCGAACG
>JALOTT010000362.1 GCA_025457745.1 Verrucomicrobiota bacterium | reverse complement strand
TATTTGCACCTCGCTCATGCACAGCAGGATACAAAATCAAGGTGTAGAAGATCGGTAATGGATTTGGGCGCTCTTCAACGTAGGACAGGCGTCGCGCCTGTCTCAAATCACGCCCGTCTTCCCGCTCAAGCGGAACAAAAAGCCGGAGACAGGCGCGACGCCTGTCCTACGGTCATCACCCCTATTGGCCGCAAGATGCTGGCGTTCCCCGTGCATCCGCGCTACTCGCGGATGCTGCTGGCGGCGCAGGAATATGGCTGCGTGCATCAGGCTTGTCTCGTCGCCGCGCTCACGCAAGGGCGCGATTTGCTCCTCCGCGGCGGCGGCAAGGAAGTGCGCGATGATCGCGGCGATTTGCTCGGCGAGCAGGCGTCGTCGGATTTTTGGATTCTGATGCGCGCGTGGAATTTTGCGCTGAAGAATCAATTTCGTGTGGACGCCTGCCGGCGGCTCGGCATTCACGCGGTGACGGCGAAGCAAGTTGGCCCGCTGTTCGAGCAATTTCTTCGCATTGCAAAGGACGAGAAACTCGACACCGCCATGCGCGAAGTGAAGGACGAAGCATTGCAAAAGTGCATCCTCATCGGCTTCAGCGACCGTGTGGGGCGGCGGCTGGACCAAGGCACTTTGCGTTGCGAACTCGTGCATGGCCGGCGCGGGGTATTGGCTCGCGAAAGCGTCGTGCAACAGAGCCAGTTGTTCGTGGCGGCGGAAATCCGGGAAATCGGCGGGCGCGACAACGAGGTGAACACGATCCTTTCCTTGGCGACGGCCATTGAAGCCGACTGGCTCAAGGAACTTTTTCCCGACGACCTCAAGAGCGAGGTGCATGTGCAGTTCGACGCGCAGGCCAGGCGGGTGATGGCGGCGGAACTGTTGCGCTTCCGCGACCTGGCGCTGGCGGCAAAACGCGTTGACCCGCCGCCCGCCGATGCGGCGGCGCGGTTGCTCGCGCAGGAGATCAACGCGGGCCGGATGCCGTTGCCCCATTGGGATCATCCGGTTGAGCAATGGCTGCTGCGGTTACGTTTGCTGTGTGAGCATTGTCCCGAGCTGCAGTTGCCGCCGATCACGGACGAGGACAAGCAACACCTCATCGAACAACTCTGCCACGGCGCCGTGAGCTACAAGGAAATCAAGGAACGCGAAGTGAAGCCGCTGGTGATGTCGTGGCTCTCGCCCGCGCAACGTGCGCTATTGGACAAGCACGCCCCCGAACGTCTGACGCTCGCAAACGGCCGAACACCGAAGGTGAGTTACGAGCCAGGGGCGAACCCACACATTGCCCTGCGCATCCAGGAGCTTTACGATGTGACGCAGACGCCCAGGATTGCGCTGGGGCGCGTGCCGGTGGTGGTTCACATTCTTACGCCGGGCATGAAAGCGATTCAAGTAACTCAGGACCTGGCAAACTTCTGGCGCGAGCATTACCCGAAGATCAAATCCGAGCTGCAACGGAAATATCCGAAACACGAGTGGCGATGAACTGGATCACCAGACTGAACACGCTTTTTGCCCCGCGCGAACTTTCCCGCGCCCGCGTCGTGGCGGCGGTGACGGCGGCAGTGCTGACCGACCTGCTGCAGATCGGGTTGCTGCCGGTGGCTTGGACCTTTGCACAGCAGGCGATTGACGTGGTGGCGATGCTGGGGACGATGGTCCTGCTGGGATTTCATCTGCTGCTCCTGCCGACGTTCGTCGTGGAGCTGTTTCCGTTGGTGGACCTCGCGCCGACCTGGACTGGCTGCGTCATCGCCGTCATTGCCTTGCGCAAACACGCCCAACGCGCGACGGATCAAAATAAATTGCCGCCGCCCCCCTGACGCTGAAGCTAAGAACGGCAGTAAAACCGCAGAATACACAGCGCGGGCAGAGCCGCAACCAAAGCGGAGCGCGAGTTGTCCTCAACTCGTAGTGTGCTGGTAGGCGGAGGGCCGTTCTGAAAATTGGTGCTCGGTTTGCAATCGTGGCTGCGGCGGCTTGGGACAAGTCGCGCTCCGAAAATCCTCGCAGAACGCGACGAGGTTGGGATATGGCGTTGCAGAATACGCTGAAGGAAAAGCCTCCGGGCCGGAAAGCGCGCTCACTCCGCACTTGCGCGCAAGTGCGGGGCTGCTGTCTCTAAATTCCTTCTCTTTCCGCGTTTTTCGCGTGTTCCGCATTTCCAACTGTTTTTCTTCAGGGCAAAATCGAGTGTGAGCCGGACGAAATTCCGAGCTTGGACGGGCGGGGCGGTTGAGGCAGGCTGCGCGCCATGCAAAATACCGTTCTCTGGCTTTACATCGTCCTGCTGCTGGTCGGCGGGCTGATTGGATTTTTCAAAGGCAGGAGCCAGGTTTCGCTCATCCTGTCCGCCGTGTTCGCCGCCCTGCTGATTTTGTGCGGCATCTCCGGT
Organism: Verrucomicrobiota bacterium; assembly: GCA_025457745.1. Taxonomy (GTDB): domain Bacteria; phylum Verrucomicrobiota; class Verrucomicrobiia; order Limisphaerales; family JADLHS01; genus JALOTT01. The sequence goes on along the minus strand of JALOTT010000362.1, from coordinate 2,072 downwards.
GTGCTGGACGTGAACTTCCGGAAAGGTCTGGCCAACGTCTTGATGGCCGCGCTTGTCGTCGTCTTCGCCCTGCGCCTGGCCAAGACGAAGAAATTCATGCCGGCGGGATTGATGCTCGTCGCGACCATTGTTGCGCTGGCACTGCGCAACATTCGTTATTGATCAGGGTGCTTTCGTCCAACGCGGAAATCAAACGGCAGGTGTCAGCCGTGTCGAGTTGACGCTTATATCGCTCTGGCAAAAGACAAACTCGGTTTGTCTTTTGCTGGGCGATATGCAGGCCAGAACTCGCTTGTTGCCCGCCTGCTTGGCGGACGGGAGTTTCGTCGTAATCCCTTGTGACACCCTTGTGACCACGCTTGACACGTCACAATTCAAGTCACAGCCTTTGCCGCACAAACATGAATCAGCTCGCTTCTTGGGAAGCCCGCTGACTTTACGTGAATAATAATGTTGGATGCACAGGCCTGTCATGACGAAACCGGAAGGGCGTGCCGTATGAGCAAAGCCACACGGAATTCTTGGACTCTTCGGCACCGCTTGGCTTTGGGTATTTGCAGTGTCTATATGGTGGTCGCCGTTGTTTCGGCGGCAGCCTATCTCGCCGACAGACATGAGTACAGCATTCCCATGTTGGTGCTGGTCTATGCGAGTTTTCCCGTTCATTGGATTCTTTACGAAGTATTCCGCCCGCAGTTGGCTTTCGTAGAGCGGCTGCCCCAGGGGGAAATCATCGGCTTGGCGCTATTGGTTGCTTTGACGGCACTTTTCTATTTTGGAGTCGTCCAAGTGCTGGCCTGCTCCATCAAGTCCGCAAGGCGGTGGCTGGCGCGTGAGAGCCAGAGCCATGACTAGTTGCGCAGCATCCAACAAGGTCACTGGAGCGAACGCGGGCGGGCCACGCCAGTTGCCAATGCGGACGCGTTGGGCCGCCCGCGTCGCTCAGTTCTGACGTTGGCCGTCAGCGAGACGATCCTTGATATGAACATTCCAAGAATCACACTTTTAGCGGCGACGATTGTATGTGGCGTCGTGTGCGCTCAGGAGATAAAGACGACTATGAAACCACCCGTGACAAGAAAGGCATTGCTCAAAGCGACGGTTGCCCCCGAGAAGGCCGTCGCTACTGTGGACATTCAGGAGGTGACTATGGGGTCTAGACAGAAGGCGCCACTCCATCTCCACCCATGTCCGACACTTGGGATTGTCACAGAGGGCACCATCGCCTTCCAGATTGAGGGGCAGCCGGTGCAGCACTTGAAGGCGGGTGACGCATTCTATGAGCCCGCCAATGTGCGAGTTGCACGGTTTGACAATGACGGCGATGCGCCAGCCAAGTTCGTCGTTCATTATCTGTTGAGCAAAGACGAGCACGAGACGGTGCGGATTCTAGACAAGTGATGAAAGTTCAGAGCGACAAATCGCCCAAGGTCACTGGAGCGAACGCGGGCGGGCCACGTCAGTTGCCAATGCGAACGCGCTGGGCCGCCGCCATCGCTCACTTTCTTCGTTAGATGACCGAGTGTTTCCAAACACGTTCGCAACCATGAAAGGAAAACAAAACATGAACAGAGTTAGGTTAATTGCAAAAAAACTCACCCTTGGAATCGTCGTGGCCGCCTGCTGCTTCGTCATCAGCGGCTGCATCTATGATGTTCCCATCACTGCCAAAGCCACTCGCAAGGTGGATGCCAGACTCCTCGGCAACTGGACCTCCAAGGACGGGAAGGTCAAGATGAAGGTGGTGAAGCTGGATGACTCGAATTATATCGTTTCTTGCGATGGGGATTTGTATCGCGCCTATTATTCAGACGTGGCCGACACCCCGTTTGTCAGCGTGCAGAAACTTGAATCGGACAAACCGCAGTATGCTTATTGGACATGGAAGTTGTCTGGCGATGGCACGCTGAGTTTGCGTAATGTCAGCGACAAGCTCGTTCCGGATGACATCAAGGACTCGGCCAGTGTGCAGAAGCTCCTGAAACAGAACCTGCAAAATCCGGCGCTCTTTGGGGATGAAATCCAGATGACCAAGAACAAGTAACCGGCCATCAATGCGCTGCAGCGAACCC
>JALOTT010000361.1 GCA_025457745.1 Verrucomicrobiota bacterium | reverse complement strand
GCGTTAACATTGACCTTGCCATTATCGAGGAAGGCGACCCCGGCGGCCCAGGTGTTAGATCCGCCCGCCACTGTAATGGCTGTGTCGAAGTAGTCGGCCTGGGTTCCGTGCAACGGGCCACCCGCCCCACCAAAATTCTCCTCAATCAGGATGCTTTTGCGATTCAGGCCCGGCGGCGGACCAACAACCCAGACTCCGGCACTGGCGGCGGCGCTGCCGGTGGGCGAACCGGTGGCGGCTCGCGGCGTCACCTGAAAGAAAAGCGTCTTGCCAGCATCGCCGGCTTGGACTTCGTAGCTCGATGCCGTTCCAACCAGCGTGTCGCCGCCGCCAAGGGTGCCGTCGTTGCTGCGGAACCATCGAAAGACGCTCGCCCCCTCGGGATCGCCCTCCGCATCGTTGTAGGTATATGAGCCGGTGAGTTGGGCGCCCGGCAGCGGCGTCCCGGAAACCGAAACCCCGGTGGCGGTCGGCGGATGGTTGGTCACAATCTGCGCCGAGGCGGGGCTCGGCACCGGCGTGCCGCTGGTAATTCCGGTCAAGGCGACGGGCGTTACTTCCACGAACAGGTGTTTGCCGCTATCCACGAACTGGATCAGGTAGCTTTGGAGCGTAGCACCCGGGATCGCGACATCCCCCGCGTCAAAAACCGCATCATCACTGCGATACCATTGGAACCAGGTTTAAGATCATTGTCGGCATCGCTGTAATCGTAGCTGCAGGTCAGGGTGCGGCCCGCCTCCGCGACACCCGCAAGCTGAACATTGCTGGCAACCGGGGGGGCGTTATACCCGTCCCCAACCTTCACGAAGCCCACGGAATCGGCAATAACCTTTCCGCTCGCCCCGGTCGTGGACAACGTCACCGTGTTGGTCTGGGCTGCCACGAAGCGATAAGTCCCCACCGCGACCGCAAAGCCGTATTGCGACCCCTGCTGCATGTTCCAAGTGACATGGGCGGTGCCGTCGGCGTGCTTGATGGTGACGGGCGCATTCGAGGCCCGGTCGGTGCCGGGTTTGTAAAGCAGCGAAATCTGGTAGTTGCCGTCTTCCGTGATCGGGAGCGTGTAGATCGCCTGCGAAGGCACCGCGGCAGTGCCGGTCAGGAAATTGAACTGAAAGAGGTTGTTATTGTGGCTGGCCGACTCCTGCGTCCATGTGCCGTTGGTGGAAAAGTGGGCGGAATCCGTATAGTGAATCACGCTGCCGGTGAACTTGTTGCTGGCCAGGTTGATGCCGTTGCTGGCCGTGCCGTTCGGGCCGACTTCCGCAACGAACGGTGGCGTGATGACGGTGTTGGAGGATTGGTTGCCGGACTTAACGACATTCCAGTTGCCGCCGAAGATCACCACCACCGCGCTGCCTGAATAATTGTAAATCCAGTTGTCCTTCACCAAGGTGTTACTGGTGTCCCAGTCGAGATACGCGCCATTGCCCGCGACCCGTTCCACGATTCCACCGGGCTTCTGCAGGTAACCCCAGATGTCGTAGAGCCAGTTGTTGAGGATGAAGTTGGGCGCGTTGAGGTGGTTCATCGTGGCAAAGTGAATCGCCCCGCCGTCAACGGTGGCCTGCATGCAGTTGTGAATGTGGTTGTATTCCACCACGTTCCCGCCCTGGTTGCGGAAGGCAAAGATGCCGTTGCGCGAAAGGTCGTAGAAATGATTGTGGGCGATGTAATTCCCCGGCGCCATGGTCATGCTGAACGGGCGCGAGTCCAGATGCACCCCGCCGCCGTAATAACGAATCTTCCCGCAATGCTCGACGGTGTTGCGTGTGATCTCATTGAGGATCGGCGCCACCTTCGCCGCCGCCTCGCCCGGCGTGTAAATCTTGGTGTCGTCCATGTAGGCGAACCGCGCGCCGGTCAGCAACACCCCGCCGCCGCCGGGATAGGACACCACGTTGCGGTCGAAACTGTTGCGCTGGCTGTCCAGGTGCAGCCACAACGCGTAGCCGCCGACGTTCACAAACCGGCAGTTCTTCACCGAACTGTCGCTCGTGTTCTCAAACATGATGGTGGTATCGGTGTCCACGCGCGCCTCGATCTGGCCCAGCGTGAAGTCGGTGTAGCGGAACTCAAGGCCGTCGAAATTCACATACTGGACATGCGTGCCGGCATTGACGTCGCCCTGCACATTGATGATGCGGTTCAGGTAAGGCGCCACGATTTCCAGACTGTTGGGGTTGACTCCGTTGGTCGGCAGGTAGTAAAGCCGACCGGTGGTGGGGTTCAGAAACCACTCGTTGGGCTCATCCAGTTCCGCCTGAACGCCCTCGATCCAGAACCAGCTCCCATTATCAATCGTGCGATGCCGCTCGCTGTCGGCGATATCAATCCGTCCGGTGTTCGTGTTGACGCCGGTGACGGTGTTCCATTGATTGAAAAACCGGGATTGCGGCACGATGTTGATCTGGGCGTCGGCAGCGGTGCCCCAACTCGCTTTGACCAAATTGGAGTTGATGATTACATAGTTCGTGCTGCCACCGGTGGCATACAGGAACGAGTTTGTCTGGGTGACGTTGGGATAGCGGGCGCGGACCGCGCGCTGGCCGTTGACGAACAACTGGCGGAAGTTCCACTGGTTCGGTCCCAGGCCCACACCGGTGAGATCGGTGAACCAGATGCCGCCGCCGCCGTTGGTCCAGGTTCCGGTGATCCGCCTGCCACCACTCAGAACCACGGCGCCATTGGTCGCCGCCTTCCATGTGATCGGGAACGCCGCCGTGCCGGAATCCTCCGGGCGCAATTCCAGCGGCGCAGCCAGCTGGTAAGTTCCCGCGGCGAAGATCACCTCCACCGCGTTGCTCAGGCCGGCCGCGATCAGGTTGCGCACCAGCACCTGCGCCCCTTGCGGCGTCGCCACCGGCTGCAAGGCGGTGCCGGGATTGGCATCGTTACCCGCCGGTGCCGGAGCGACATGAATCTCGGTAGCTGCGGAAAGGAGCGCGGGCAGGAGGGCCAGCGCGGCGAGAAGGGAACGCCAAGTCCCGGAAAGATGTGGCATCAATGACGTCATGGTATATCAAGACTTTTCGATCAGCATGAAGAACCTGGCCGCGCCGACCTTCACCACGTTGGTCAGCACGTTGAGGCCGGTCCCAGCGGCTGGGATGTTCGTGTAGGTGGTCACCCCGTCGCGATACGGCGGCCAGGTGGCGATCGGTGCCGCAAGATTGTTCGTGGCCACCAGGTCATATTGCTTCCCGGCCCGACTGCCCCATTGGAAGTCCAGGTTCCCGCCGTTGAGGTTGACCTGCAGCAGGGGAGGCCCGATTTGCGTGAGCGTCAGGGCGCTGATCGTGCCGCTGGAACTGTTCGCCTTCGAGATCAGGATGGACCCGAAGTTGCAGGCACTGCTATAGGTATAGCTGCCCAACGTCCCCAGAACACTGTCGGACCAGATGACCGTTCCGAAGTTGTTCGTCCCGTTGTAGCCGCCAGCCGGAGTCAGATCCAGAGTCACGGTGAGCGTGCGGAATCCGGTATTGGAATCAGGGCCGTCAATCACAATGCTGTTGCCGGGTCCGCCGAACATGTCGAGTTCGCCGGCGGGGCTGTCGCTTTGGGCGCGGTAGATGACGGTTCCAAGCCCCCCCACGGCGGTGAAATTTCCGGCGGGGCTTGGCGTATTGCTCGACGCGAAACCGAGCGAGACCCAGGTCCCGGTCGTTTCCGCGAGGGTCATGGTGAGTTCGAATTTGCCTGCCGGGGTTCCTTTTGTGCTGTTGATGAATGTGCCGAGATTGAGATGGGCTGAGCTGTTGGAGCTTCCGCTGACCCCGCCGTTTTCGAGGAATCCGCCCGCGGCGACCCAGGTGGCGGAGCCTCCCGCAGGGTTGATCGCAGGGTTGAAGACATCGGCAGAAGTGCCGTTGAGGGGTCCACCGGATCCGGTGAAATCCTCCGCCACGATCGGCACCTGACCCGTGGTGGTGAAGATCCAGGTGGTTTTGCCGGTGATGGCGGGGGCGGGGTTGCCGGAGAGATCCTCGAAGGCCCCGGCCGTGGCATTGACATAGTAGGTTGTATTCGGGGCCAGCGTCACGCTGCGGACGATGGCGGCAATTCTGCCGTTGGCCGCCACCGCGCCGGGGGTGGTCACATCAATGGTCTCGACCAGGCTGTCATCGAGGGCACGGTAGATGGAAATGGTGCCGGTGCCTGCCTGGACGGCCTCGTCGAATTGAAGCAACAGCCGGTTTCCCAGCGTCGCCAGCGCCGGCGTGGCGGGGCTGAAGCTGGTCAAGAGCGGCGTGGTTTCGTCCGATAGGACGGAGAGATCATCGAGGTTGATGGCGGCCTGATTGCCGGTCGCGATCTCCATTCGGTCGAGGATCGTGCCCGCCGGCATGGCGTCGGCGAGCGTGCTGGAACCGGATTTCCAGAAGAAGCCATTGCGATAGACATTATAGTCAACCCGCGTCGCCGTGTTGGACAGGCGGAGGAAGGTGGCGATCATTTCGAAGGTGACGCCCACCACCTGATCACCCGTGGATCCGGCAGTGACGCTGAGGTTTCCGGACGGCCGGACGAGCCGGAAATAGGTCGGTGACTGATTGCTGTCGCGCGAGCGAAACTCAAGGCGGTAGGCGTAGTCGCCACCCGTGCTGAGCAGACTCAGCCGGGTCCAGTCGTTCGTGGTGGCATCGGTTTCGAGGAAGACGCCCTTGGCGCGCACGGTGATCGTTTGCGCGAGGTCGGCGCGGATCGGGGAGCGGAGGGTGGCGCGCAGCACGGCGTCGTTGGTGGCGGTCGCAGATTGGGGGCTTTGGAGCGCACGGCCGACGAGTGGCAAACCTGGCGTGCCGACGCTCAACAGGCCGTGTCCGGCATTGATTACGCTCCAATGTTCGTCACCTTGAATCGCGCTGGCGACCGGTCCGCCAGCCGGGGCGGGTTCCCAGGTTTCGCTCAGGTGCAGGCGGGGCGGGGCATAGGGAAGCGAGAAAGCGGTCACGGAGCGCGCCGGGAGGGTCAGCGCGAAACGGTTGGAACTGGTCATGTCGGCGTTGCCAGTGGTGAACGAGCACTCGGTGCCGAAGACCGGGTTGTCGTTGACGATGGTGGGCTGTAAATCAACCCACTGTTCGTAAGTGACATCTCCCGCGATGGAACCGGTATTCAGCTCGAAGCCGTAGTTTGTATACGAGGAGGAA
>JALOTT010000045.1 GCA_025457745.1 Verrucomicrobiota bacterium | reverse complement strand
CGGTGCCAGTGGGAGAGGTTTGTGGGTTCATCGCCCAAACTTTTACTCCAACGCCCGGCGCTCCGCCACTTTGGTTGCGGCTCCGCCGCGCTATGCCTTCGCGTCTTTGCGTTGAAATTTGGATCACAGGGCCGGGACCAACTTGCGGCCAGGCCTCTCTCCGACCTACCATGCCGCATGGCCACAGACGATTTTGCCGATGCCACGCTGGTTCTGCTCGGCCACGGCACGACGCAGAACGAAGATTCTGCCGCGCCGGTCTATCAACACGCGGCGGAATTGCGTCGGCGAAACATTTTTGCCGAAGTGCGCGAGGCGTTTTGGAAACAAGAGCCGCAGGTCAAGCAGGTTTTGGCAACGGTTTCCACGCCACGTGTGTTCATCGTGCCGCTGTTCGTCAGTGAAGGGTATTTCAGCGGCGAAGTCATCCCGCGCGAACTTGGGCTGGATGCTGACTTCAGCCTTCAGCCTTCAGCCTTCAGCCTTCTTTACTGCCGCCCCATCGGCACCCACGACAGCATGACCAATGTATTGCTCGCCCGCGCGCGCGAAGTCATCGAGCAATTTCCTTTTCCGCGAGCGCCCAAGCCAAAAGACCTCACGCTCTTCATCGCCGGCCACGGGACGGAACGCAGCGGAAAATCCCGCAAAGCCATCGAACGACAGGTGGATTTACTTCGGGCAATGAACCTTTACGCCGCCATCCACGCGATTTTTCTGGAGGAATCACCGCGCATCGCCGATTGCTACCAACTCGCGCAGACGAAGAACCTGGTCATCGTCCCGTTCTTCATCAGCGACGGCCTGCACACGCAGGAAGACATTCCGGTGCTGCTTGGCGAAGCGAAACCCACCGTCCAGCAGCGTCTTCAATCCGGCCAACCGACGTGGCGCAATCCCACTGAGAAGAACGGCAAGCTGGTGTGGTATGCGCCGGCTGTCGGGACCGAGCCGCACATCGCGGATGTGATTCTTGAACGAGTGAGGGAAACATCGTTAAAGCGGTGAAGCGTTGAAGCGTTAAAACGTCCGAACGCACATCTCGAGCAATTCGTGACCGCTTCAACCTTTTAACGTTTTAACGGTTCAACGAAAACAATCTTCCATCCTCCATCCTCCATCCTCTATCTTCCCGCCGTGCGCTGGAACAAAATCACGGTCATCGGTGTCGGCTTGCTTGGCGGTTCGTTGGGCCTGGCGATCAAGCGGCACAAGCTCGCGCGCGAGGTCGCCGGCTTTGTGCGTCGTCCCGCCAGTTTGAAGGATTGTGAGCAGGCCGGCGCGGTGGATTATGCCAGCACGGATTTGCTCGCGGCGGTTTCAAATGCCGACCTCGTTGTGCTTTGCACCCCGCTCGCACAAATGCGGCCACTGATGAAGCAAATGCTCCCGGCACTCAAACGCGGCGCCCTCGTCACCGACGTCGGCAGCGTGAAAGCCAGTGTCGTGCGCGAACTGGAAACCATGGTGTCGAAGGCCGGCGGACATTTCGTCGGCAGCCACCCAATGGCGGGCGCGGAAAATACCGGCATGGCGTGGGCGCGGACGAATCTTTATGAGGGCGCGGCGTGCGTGGTCACGCCGACGCGACGCACGAACAAGGCGGCGTTGCGGAAGGTGGAACAGTTTTGGAAGAGCGTGGGCGGTCGGGTGCTGCGGCTCAGTCCGGAAAAGCACGACGCGCTCGTGAGCCGGTCGAGTCACCTGCCGCACGTCGTCGCCGCGACGCTGGCCAGTTGTATCCTGGCCCCCTCGCAGCCGAAATCGCAGGCAGCTTTATGCGCCAACGGTTTCCGCGACACCACGAGGATCGCGTCCGGCTCGCCGGAAATGTGGCGGGACATCGCGGTTGCAAACCGGCGGCAACTGCGCGCGGCCTTGGACGGGTTTGTGCGGGAATTGCAACAGGTCCAAGCAATCCTGCGTCGCGCCCGGACCGAGGAAATTACGCGGTTTTTTGAAATCGCCAAACAACGCCGCGACCGCTGGTGCAGCCGCACGGCGTCGCCGTCGCCGGAGTGATGCGGCGGGATCGAGAATGGAGAATAGAGGATAGCGCGGCGCAGTTTCGGCATAGCAATTTCCATCTTCTATCTACCATCCTCTATCCTCTATCTTCTTGCCGATGGCTTTGCCCGATCTCATTGAAATCGTGCCGCTGGCCAAGCCGGTGCGGGCGGAAATCACCGTGCCCGGCTCGAAGAGCATCACCAACCGCGCGCTCATCCTCGCGGCGCTGGCGGAGGGAGAAGTGACGTTGCAGGGCGCGCTGTGGAGTGAAGACACGCAGGTGATGGTGGAGGCGCTCCAGAAACTCGGATTCGCGATCAAGGTCGAGCCTGACCCGGACGAATTCTGCAATCGTACGATTACAGTCAAAGGGTTGGGTGGAAAAATTCCGAACACAGGCACGCCGGAGATGCCGCTCGAACTTTTCGTCGGAAACGCGGGCACGGCGGCGCGGTTTCTGTCGGCGATGGTTTGTTTAGGGAACGGCGCGTGTCGCCTCTCCGGCGTGGCGCGGATGCACAAACGCCCACAAGCGGCGTTATTCAAAGCTTTGCGGGAGCTCGGCTACCGCGTGGATTCGCCGAATGACAAGTTGCCGGCGACCATCTTTGGTAGGGACGCGTTCCACCGCGTCCCTGACTCAAAAGTAAAAGATGGGGACGCGGTGGAACGCATCCCTACCAAACGCTCCTGCACCGTCAGCATCGAGGATAGTTCGCAATTCGCTTCGGCGCTGCTGCTTTGCGCAAGGCATGGCGGCTGGGACGTGAAAGTCGTCGGCGAGAACGCGGAAGAGTCGCCTTACGTGGCGATGACTTTAAAGTTGATCGAAGCGTTCCCGGAAAAAGGGGGAACTTTTCAGATTGAACCAGACGCGAGTAGCGGGAGTTATTTTTGGGCAGCCGGAGTAATGATACATGAAGCGATCAGTCTGGAATCTCGGTTTGATTTACCAGTTGCGGTTTCAAATTGGCCGGATTTGGAACTTCAAATTGACGCAGAGTTCCCAAGATTTATGCCGATCTGTGGTGTGCAAAGCCCAACTTGGATTTCGCGGCAAACACATTTGGGTGACAGCATTATGACTGCGATTGTCATAACGCCTCTGGCAGACCACGCGGTGGAGTTCGCCAACCTTGGCCGGCTACGTGTTCAGGAATGTGAGCGCGTCGTCGCTTTGCGCACGGAGTTGACCAAGTGCGGTGCGAAGGTGATCGAGGAAGGCGACACGCTGACAGTCTGGCCGTCGCAGCTCCACGGGGCGGAGATCGAAACCTACAACGACCATCGCATGGCGATGTGTTTCGCAATTCTAGGATTGAAAGTGACGGGGATAAAAATCAAGAATCCCGCGTGCGTGAAGAAAACATTCCCCAACTTCTTCCAGAAACTGGCCGCGCCGCCACCGAATGGTCTGGGCGCGGAGATTCGGGATGGGCGGACGGGAAGGAAGTTGGAAGTGAGCGAGTTGTTTGCGGAGTGATGGGTTGTCGTAGCCGCGTTTGTGAAAACGCGGAGTCTTGGAATTATCCGCCGTTTCACAACGGCGGCTACTGAAAAAGTGAAACAGCCAATAGTCATCGCCATTGACGGCACGAGCGCCAGCGGCAAGAGCACCAACGCCAAGCTCGTGGCCAAGGCGCTGGGCTTTGTCCACGTGGACACCGGCGCGATGTATCGCACCCTGGCCTGGCATTGCCTCGAACGCCACATGAACGTGGAGGACCCCAAGGCCGTGGCGTCATTATGCCGCCGTTGGAAGACATCGTTGGAGTGTGTGGATGGGCACGTGCTTCTGCTGGTGGATGGCTACGATCCCGCCAAGGAGATTCGCGGCGAGGCCGTGAGCGCGGCGGTGTCGCACGTGGCGGCCATTCCCAAGGTGCGCGAGTGGATGAAGAAGAGGCAGCGCGAGTGCATCCAGTTCGGCAGCCTGGTCATGGAGGGGCGCGACATTGGCACGAATGTTTTTCCAGAAACGGATTTCAAGTTTTACCTGGACGCGCACCTCGAAGAGCGGACGAAACGCCGGGCTGCCGACGGATTAATTGAGAATCTCGCCGCCCGCGATCAGCGCGACAGCCAGCGCGCGGCCGCGCCATTGATGATTGCGCTGGGGGCGCGGGTGATCAACAACTCTCACCTCACGTCGGCGCAGACCAGCGGGTTGATTTTGGAGGAGGTCCGCAAGCGGTTGGGGGCCGCGAGGTAGTGTAGGGATGAAAGATCGGGACTCCATGCACACAGCCATGTTGGTAGGGACGGATTCCACTCCGTCCCTAACTGTTCGGCTAAAGATAGGGACGCGGTGGAACGCATCCCTACCGCTCGAAACGAGATGAACTTCGTCTATTACTGCGCCTGGGTTTGTTTTCGGACGCTTTACAAGACATATTTTCGCGCGCGGATGCACAACGCGGAGCGCGTGCCGGCGAGCGGTCCGGTCATCATCGCGTCCAACCACGCGAGCTTCCTTGATCCACCGCTCGTGGGTTCGTGCCTGCATCGCGGCATCAGTTATCTCGCGCGCGACTCATTGTTTCGTTATCCCGGCATCGGCTGGCTGCTGCGCAAATGGGAATCTGTGCCCGTGAATCGCGAGGGAGGCGGCGCGGCGGGACTGCGCGCCATCTTGGACCGGTTGCTGGCCGGCGGCGGCATCATTTTGTTTCCCGAAGGCACGCGCACCCGCGACAACAAGCTCCAGCCCGCCCGTTCCGGTATCGGTCTGGTCGTCATCAAATCCGCCGCGCCCGTTGTGCCGGTGCGCGTGTTCGGAACTTACGAGGCATTTGGCAAACACGTGCCCTTCCCGCTTCCGCATCAACTGACCGTCAAGTTCGGCCTGCCGATGGATTTCACGGTGTTGCGGGCAGAGGCAAAAAACTGTCCCCAAGCGCGGCTCAAGGAAATTTACCAGCAGGTCGCCGATGAAATCATGGCGGCGATTGCAAAACTGGAACCGTGCGAAGATCAGGCGAAATTTCCCTGAATCGGAGCGCCGTGCCCGGAGGATGGCTGGCCCCATCGGCGCAAGAACAAGTCACGCCAGGAAATCAGATGCCGAGGTTGGAGAGCGTGTTGCTGATCGCATTCACAATGCGAACGAGATTCGGATGCGACTCTTCAAAGCCGGAAACCGAGGAACGCAAACCTTGAACCGATAATTGCAACAGTTGCGGATCCTGACTTCCGCGCGTGGCCTCGTGGGCGGAGACTTGCGTAAACCCGGCGATGCTTTCGGCTTGTTCGATGTGGGTCTTTGACAGCTCGGCAACTTCCGACTTCAGCGTCGCCAGCAATTGCAGCAATTCACGTTTGCGGTCGCGCCCCACCGAATCTGCGGACTGAATCTGGGATTCGATCTTTGTCAGTGTGTCATCAATCATAGGCTTCGTTCCTTCGTCGCTGAATCAACATACCTGCGTCACGGAAGGCTTCAAGCTCCAACGCGGCCTGGCGGCAGAATCTTTTCCACCTCGCGCCAGATCTCACGGCGAACCGTTTCCACGTCGCCGGCGGCGTCAACCTTCCGCACCCGCTGTGGTTCGGCGGCGGCAATTTTTTCATAGCCTTGCGCGACCCGTTCAAAAAACTCGTGATCCGCCTCTTCGATCCGGTCGCGGATGAACGGCAGGGTGGATTGGCGTGAGCGCAGCCGTTCCTCGCTGATTTGCGCGGGTACGACGAGCAACAACGTCAAATCCGGTCGCGTGTCACCGACCGCGAGGTCAATGACCGTTTTGACCGTGGGCAGGTGCAATTCGCGACCGTAACCCTGGTATGCCGTGGTCGAATCGTAAAACCGGTCACAGACCACGATTTCCCCCTTGGCGAGCGCGGGGCGGATGAATTCGCGGACGAGTTGCGCGCGGCTGGCGTTCATCAGCAGCAACTCGGCCTCGGCGGTCATCGCGGCGTTGGCGTGGCTGTGCTTGAGCGTGTGGCGGATTTCCTCGCCGATGGGGGTGCCGCCGGGTTCGCGCAGGACGCGGGCCGTGAGGCACAACCCATACAGCCGTCCGGCCAGCAGTGAAACCTGCGTGGACTTGCCGCTACCCTCCGAGCCTTCGAATGTAATGAACAAGCCTTTCATGTTGAGATGGGAAACAGTCAACATTCAAAATTCAACTTCCAACATTCATTGCCGCAAGCGTTGGACGTCGGGAGTTGAAGGTTGAAAGTTCGATGTTTTTTTACTTTCTTCAGTTTCGGCCCCTTGGGCGTGTCTTCAATCACCCAACCCTTCGCTTTCAACTCGTCGCGAATGGCGTCGCTGTGCTTGAAATCCTTTACCTTGCGCGCGGCCTGCCGTTGTTCGAGCAACGCCAGAATTTCCGCCGGCGCTTCCGCTGTGGCCACCGCGCTGATGCCAAGGACTGAGTTTATTTTTCCCCACGCAGCGAAGGAAGCGGAAGCTTCGTCCGGCGGCAGATTTTTTTCCGCGATGCGCCGGTTCGTTTCGCGCAACCAATCGAACACCGCCGCCCACGCGGCGGAAATGTTCAGGTCGTCGTCGAGGGCTTCCGTAAAATGCGCGACGAGTTCGGTACGGCCGACCTGCTGGTCGGCTTGGACGCGCGACAGCGTGTCGCTACCAACGATCTCTCGCAACTTGGCCACGCACCCGTCAATCCGCGCCAGCGCCGCGCGCGCGCCTTCCAATCCGCCCAGGGTGAAGTTAAATGTCTCACGGTAATGCGCCGTGAGCAGCGAGTAGCGGATTTCGCGTCCGGTGAAACCCTTTGCCAGCAAATCGCGCAACGTGAAAAAGTTTCCGAGCGACTTGCTCATCTTCTTTCCCTCGACCAGCAGATGCGCGCCGTGCAGCCAGTATTTCACAAACGGCTTGCCGGTCGCGCCCTCGCTCTGCGCGATTTCGTCCTCGTGATGCGGGAAAATCAGGTCCTCGCCGCCCAGGTGGAGATCGAAGGTCGGCCCGAGGATTTTCATGCTCATCGCCGAACATTCGATGTGCCAGCCGGGACGGCCTTCGCCCCATGGACTCGGCCACGAAACCTCGCCGTCGTCCGCCGCGCGCGCCTTCCACAACGCGAAATCCGCCACGGCTTCCTTGGCGTAATCGTCGCTCTTGACGCGCTCGCCGGCGCGCATCTCCTCGAAGTTCAGCTTGAGCAACTGGCCGTAGGTGCGTCCGCTCGCGCGATATTTTTCGATGCTGAAATAAACCGAGCCGTCCGCCGCCTGGTAAGCGATGCCGTGCGCCAGCAGTTGTTCGATGAGCGAAATGATTTCCGCGATGTGTTCCGTGGCGCGGGGGGTCTCGTGCGGCATCCGGCAATTGAGCGCTTTCAAATCCTCGAAGAACGCCGCCTCGAATTTGCCGGTGAACTCGCGCAACGACGTCTTCGTTTCGCGGAAACGCCTGATGATTTTGTCCTCCACGTCCGTGATGTTCATCACGTGACGCACCTCGTAACCTTTGAATTCAAGGTAACGCCGCACGAGGTCGCCGAAGACAAATGTCCGCCAGTTGCCGATGTGCGCGAAGTCGTACACGGTGGGCCCGCAGCAATACATGCCGACTTTCCCCGGCGTGAGCGGCGCAAACTCCTGCACGGAGCGTGACAATGTGTTGAAGAATTTAAGGCTCATCTGCGGGGCGCAGGTTACGGGAAGGAGTCAAAATTCAAAGAGGAAAATCCCCAACGCCCATCGGTGGAGGCTTGTTTGGGGTTTCACCCCAAAATAGATTGCCGCTCTTGCCGGAATAATTGCTTCCACTTTCCCACCGGCAATGGTTCCAGGCACAAGCCGCCTATTCGGACGCGCACCAGGCGCAACGTCGGATGCCCGACGGCGGCGGTCATGCGGCGCACCTGGCGGTTCTTGCCTTCGATCAGTTCCAATCCAATCCAACAATCGGGAACGCTCTTGCGGAAACGGATGGGCGGGTCGCGCGGCGGGAGCGTGATCGTAGCCGCACTCGTAAGAGTGCGGAGGGCTGGAATAGTTTGTTCCGCGCTTTCACAAGCGCGGCGACCCACTTCGAGGGGCTGCGGATCGAGAAGCCATGCGCGGCCGGGCAAAGTCTTCCGGCCTTGAATCAGCACTCCGCGAGCAAGCTTCTGCAGCGCTTCGGGCGCGGGGATGCCTTCGACCTGCACCCAGTATTCCCGCTCGTGCGCGTGGCGCGGATGGAGCAGACGTTCGTTCAATTCCGGTTCATCACTCAGTAGCAACAGGCCTTCCGAATCGCCATCCAGCCGGCCAATGGGATAAACCTTTTTCGGGAAACCAAACTCCGCCAACGTTCTTTGCCCCGGATGGTCAGGGGTGAACTGGCTGAGCACGCCGTAAGGTTTGTTGAAGGCGATAACCACGATAAAGAAAATACGGCGGGCATTTGGTTTGTCGAGTGGAAGTACTCCGCTGTGCGGCGCACGGCGCTTCGATAAGGTTGCGCTTCGATCCGGAACCGGCCTTCTGACGCAGGGCCGATTGGCAGATTTGTACTAGCGACAAAACCGGAGGCTCGAATCCAATCTGATGCCGGGGTCCAACTTGTCAGCTCGGAATTGCGCAAGACGCGATAACCGTGCCCCGCGGTTGAATGACTTCGCCACGGCGAACCGGCGACACACAGTGGAGAACTAACGACTTGCTGGTTTGCCAATTATCGGATAGTATATCGTCGGTTTAGCGCATCTATGTTAATTGTGAATGCCCGTCCGTTCCCGCTCTGGATTTTCCTTGCCTCCCTAATGGTTTTGCCGAATGGGCTTTCCGCTGAGGTCCCACCACTGGAGGGGCCTCTGATGAGGGTCGCGATCAAAGTCACCAATCAAAGGTCCGGTGAGTTCGACTGGTTTGCCTCGCCGCTCACGGGCGTGTCCGGTTCGGCCCTCCCCGGAGCAATTACGAACGTTGCTTTCGCGCTGCTGGACTCAGGCGCTGCCACGCACCTTTTGAGCTATCCCGACGCGCTCGGTCTCGGCGTGCAGGGATCATACCTTAGCGGGAACACATTTGTCGTCAGCGGCGTAGATGGTGTGTCAGTGGATGTTGATATCTCAATGCCGGTGGGTTTCTTTGTCGAAGGCCTTCAGAATCTGAATACCAACGGCAATCCGCAACCGTCGCTCATGTTTGGCCAAGGGAACTTCGCTGGTGGAGTCAATTCAGCGGACAATTACGACGCAGGGATAGATACGCCGACAGTGATTGGAGCTCCGTTTCTACTCTTCTTCCCCGCTTACATTCGCAACAGCCAACCCGTGCAGTCGTCTGTCTTGGGGAAGATCGTCTCCTCACCTTCGATCACGTTCTACGATGGCCCGGCGAACCCGCAGATTCCGACGCTGGCACACCGGATTTATTTGGAAACGAGGCCCACAGGCTCACCGGCGGTGGGTTATCTAGGGGAGGTGAATGATGACTTCGAAGTAATCCCAAGTATCCCCTCAGTCATCCTTGCCGGTTTGGGCGGAGGGTCGCTGTTCTTCACGGCCAGTGCCATGACCTTTAGGGAAGGAACAAACTCTTCGAGCGGGAAGGTGGTCGTGGATACAGGCGCTCAGGCGACGTTGATTAGCGAGGTTGCTGCCGCCGAGCTTGGCCTGAATGTGCAGAATCCTGAGTTCGAGATTGAAGTCCAAGGATTGGTAAACACGGTGACCGCCCCGGGCTTTTATGTTGATTCCGCCAGCATCCCGGCAGGATTTGGCTCCCCAGTCTCTTGGTCTCACATTCCCGTGGTCGTCTTGAACGTCGGAAGTCCCGAAGGCGGTACACTTTACGGCATTCTCGGCAGCAACCTGACTGCGGCGCGCGATATGGTATTTAATGGCGCCGCCTCGACGCCCTACTTGGATGTTACCGATCCCATCGTGTTGCCGCGCATAAGGATTACGACGATTCGGTCCACCGGCCCGAATTCTGCGGAGATTGACTGGTACGCTGAGCCCGCTCCGCCGGTGCTTTACTTGGAGACGTGTACGAATCTTGCGTTGGTGGACTGGAAGTCGGTGGCAACGAACACACTTTCCACCATCAACGGCACCTTTAGTGTAACGGGTCTTGGCTCCCGCAACTTCTTCCGCCTCCAGGCACCGTAGACCCGAAGATTAACGACAACCGAAGACGCTGCACCGCTCGCTTTTGGGAATCATTGTTTCACCGCCGAGATGGTTCCGAAGTCGGATGGGCTTGTTCGGCGCGGCGTTGGCCACGTCGGCGGAAAGCAGGCAGAGCAGGACAACACCGAACGGACTTCGCACGATAGACCAAGATTTCACTGAGCGACCATAATCGAAACACGGCGCGAAAACAAGTTTGGCCAGTGGGGCAGCCCGTCTCGGCTGGCATAGTCTCTGCAACCGTCCCGGTTGCAGAGGGGTGGCGAACACATATCCTGCAACCGGGACGGTCGCGGGTACTGTCGCAGGCCAGAGGCCCGCGCCACTAGCACGGTTGACGCGGAGCGGCGGCGCTTCTAGGCTTTGACGAGCTTTATGAGTGAATTGCAAGACTCCCTGCTTGAACTGGTCCGGCGCACTTCCGCCGAAATTCCTGACGACGTCCACAAGGTCATCCTCACGTCGCTGGAGAACGAGAAGAAGAATTCGCTTGCGGCGAATGCGCTTAAGATCATTGACCAGAACATCGCGCTGGCGAAGAACAAGTCGCAACCCATCTGCCAGGATACGGGCAGCATTTTGTTTTATGTGGATTGCCCGGTCGGCTACGACCAGATCACCTTCGCCGACGCCGCGCGTGAAGCGGTGAAACTTGCCACGAAGAAGGGCTATCTCCGCCAGAACTCCGTGGATTCGCTCACGGGCAAGAACGACGGCACGAACGTCGGGCCGGGCGCGCCTGCGTTTCATTTTCATCAACATCGCTCGCCGGACGTGAGCGTGCGGCTCGTACTCAAGGGCGGCGGCTGCGAAAACGTCGGCGCGCAATACTCGTTGCCGAGCGAGAAGCTCAACGCGAACCGCGACCTCGACGGCTGCCGCAAGGCGATCCTCGACGCGGTGTTGCAGGCGCAGGGCAAAGGCTGCGGGCCGGGCATCCTCGGCGTGTGCATCGGCGGCGACCGCGCGACGGGCTACGAGTTGAGCAAGACGCAATTCCTGCGGCTGATCCCCGACCGCAATCCGAATCCCGAATTGGATGGGCTGGAGCAGGACATTTTGAAAACGGCGAACGAACTCGGCATCGGCCCGATGGGTTTCGGTGGCAAGACGACGTTGCTGGGCGTGAAGATTTGCGCGGCGAACCGCCTGCCTGCGTCGTATTTCGTGAGCGTGAGCTACATGTGCTGGGCGTACCGGCGTCAGGGCGTGACGCTGGATGCGGCGGGGAAGATTGGGAAGTGGTTGTATTGAGCGGTCGCGAAAGGACGCAAACACCGTGAACGAATTCATCAGGATAATCGGCGGCGCAAACAAAATCCGCAACGCCGCCAACTGGAGGCAATCGTTCCTGCATGCCGCGTAAGCCAGCAAACTGCCACGTCATTGCCGGACCGAATGGCGCGGGGAAGACCACGTTCGCGACCGAGTTCCTGCCGCTCTACGCCAATTGCCGTAACTTCATCAACGCCGACCTGATCGCCCGCGGCCTGTCTCCGTTTGATCCCAACGCGGGCCTGTTGCGCGCCGGGCGAATGGTGTTGGAACGGATAGCGGAATTCACCGAAGCCCGGACCGATTTCGCCTTTGAAAGCACGCTGGCCGGACGCGCGTATGTGCCGTTGCTCCGCCGCTTGAAGAAATCTGGCTTTCGGTTGCACCTGTTTTACCTGTGGATTCCCAGCGCGGAACTGGCGTTGCTCCGTATCCGAGATCGCGTCGAGAGTGGCGGGCACAATGTTCCCGAGCGCGATGTCCGCCGCCGCTTCGACCGCACGCTCGCCAACCTGTTTACCCTTTACCGCCCCTTATTCGACACGCTGCACTTTTTCAACAACTCGTCTGACACGCCGCGATTGATTTTTAAGGATGAATCGGGCAAAACTGCGATTGGCGATCTGGAACTTTACGAACGACTGCGGCGACAATTCACACCATGAAAAAGGCAACCGAACCTTCTCTGACGCAGAAAGCCATGCGGGCGTTGAGTGACGCGGTGGCGAAGGTGGTGGAAGACCATCAGCGCCGTGGCCGGCCGCTCGCCGTGTGGCGTGAGGGCAAAGCCGTTTGGATTTCCGCCACGGAAATTGGAGCGTTACGCGAGACGCCCATCCCCTACCGGACCAATACTCATGGCGCAAAATCCTGAAACTGACGGCCCCATGGGATTCGGTGGCAAGACGACGTTGCTGGGCGTGAAGATTTGCGCGGCGAACCGCCTGCCCGCGTCGTATTTCGTGAGCATCAGCTACATGTGCTGGGCGTATCGGCGTCAGGGCGTGACGCTGGATGCGGAGGGGAAGATTGGGAAGTGGTTGTATTGAGAAACCACGAATGGACACGAATCAACACGAATCCGTTTAACGCAAAGGCGCAAAGCCGCAAAGGTTGACACGAAGTTCACGAATTGACGCGAATTCAAATACGCTGAAGGCGTAACGGCAATTAGCCCGGTGTTGGTGCGCCAGCACCTACGCCGGGAAAACGTCCCGCAAAATAATTCCCCCCTCTCCTCGCCGAACGAGGAGAGGGCTGGGGTGAGGAGTCAGCGATTACCTTTGGCGCGATTGTGCGTCTTGCACAACATCTGGCAATTCTTGATGTTTGTCCCACCGCCCTTGCTCCATGCAGCGACATGGTCTGCGTCCATTTCTGCGAGCTTCCAGATTTTGCTTTTGTTCGCGTCATGCCCGACGGCACAAAGCGGGCAGTTTGATTTACTTCCCGCCTGCGCTTTTTTGGTCTGCGCCGCATAAACGGATTTCTTCGTAGCTTCATCAAAGACTCGGACGTTCAGCAATTTCGTATCTTTTGAGCCGCCAAGGATAAACTCATAGACTCCCTTTCGGTCTTGGACATAGGGATCACCGTAGAGCTTCTGCACTTCCGCCGACACCTTTGCGGGGTTGTATGACTTTGCGTGGTATTCTTCGTAAAGACGCCCCCACTCAAGTCCGCACATCTCGCTTTCAACATCTGTAAAAACGCCCGCTACCCAGTCAATGACAGTATTGAAATAGGTTTTAAGCTCTTTGATGTTTTTATCAAAGCGATGCTGACTCATGTAATCGCTGATTTCGTCCTGACTCACCCAATCCAAAGCGCGTTCCAAAAAATCCTGACGATTTGCACTGCCCCGAACGTATGCGCTCCATTTTTGGATGTTGGCATTTTGACTGTTGCTGAACTCTGCTTTGGCGAGCGTAACAAACGGGCCGGAATAAATGGCGTTGAGCAATTCCTGCTCATTTAGCGGCACGCCCGCGATGTTGATGGTTTTAAACCACTCTTTGATTTCGCTTTCTTTGCCCTCGCATTCGTAAATGGTCAGTTTTGTTTTCCAGATGCTCGTTTGCTTGTCCTTGGCCATGCCACTGAAATATTGCTCATTCCCGTCGTCATCCTTGACGGCAAATTTGCCGGTGACAAAACGTCCGAGACTGGTGATGCGCTGTTGGCCGTCCAAAACTTCAAAGCTGTCTTCACCCACTTTATTGAAATAAATCAATCCTATCGGATAGCCCTTGAGGACTGATTCGATGACCGCCATTTCCTTTTTTCCGCCGTCGGATGCGTAGATATAATTGCGCTGATATTCCGGCTGAATCGTCAGCTTGCCCGACAAGCCGAAAAGCCCTTTGCCTTCCAGTTCGTTGTAAACAAACCCCTCGCAAATGTCTTTGACCGCGATTTCGGTTTTTAGCGTCGTCTTCATATCTTACTCCCTCCAGCGTGCAGGGTGCGGCGGATGAGGACGCGCTTAAAAACCTTGACGCCGTTCACGACCCCAGAAGCGTTAAGGTCATAAACGCCCGGCTTGCCGAATAGCTCCCGATACGCGTCCCGGCACTCACGGGAGGTATAGACGCGCGTCCTACAGGCATTGTCTGGGTCGTTGGATTCCGTAGTGCCTACGATTTCAAACTGGTCGGGATTATATCTGTCCAAAAAACTGATCGGCACGCCCATCACACCGTCGTAGTCGCTAGGGATGGCATCCGTGAACGGCACTTCTATGGCATCGTAGTTATCGTATTTTTCATACTTTCTTTTGCCTTTGATTTCCTTGTGCTTGCTGAATCTCAAGTTTTCTTTCATGGTCATCAGCGGGAGTGGCTGATGGCGGCGTCCGTGGTCGAGGTTGGTGAGCCAGATTGATGGTGAGCGCAAATACACGACACCGTCCACGGTTCTTGTTGCTGTCTTTGGCTTTTTCGCAGGATCAATTTTTTCCGCTGAAATAAAGAGCATGTCCTTGTTGAAGCTGGTTGTGCCAACCCACATCCTGTTTGCTTTGATTGACGGGAAGATTTCCTTGTAGGTAATCGCGTTCTTGCTGCCGATAATCACAAACTTTTTTTTGAAATCAAAAAGCTGCTTCACATAGTCGCGGAACAACGAGAACGGCGGATTTGTGACCACGATGTCGGATTGTTTCAGCAGTTCGACACACTCGGCGCTGCGGAAATCACCATCTTCTTCCAATGGCGTCCATTCGTTGTTTTTGTTTGCCTTCAACTTCTTGGCAACAGACTTCAAGTTGAACTCGCTGTCGCCGTCAATGCGGTGGACTTCGTTGATAATAAATTTATTGGCAGTGACCTTCGGACGACCTTTTGTTTTGGGGAGAGTCTCGTCATCGCCAAACAACGGCAGTTGCGTGTTTGCTACGGGTGAAGGTTTATAGCTGGTGGTGATAATCTGTTTCAAACCGAGCTTCTTGAAATTGAGCACGAAATAACGGAAAAAGTTGCTCTCGAATGGGTCGTCGCAGTTGCAATAGACCACCTTGCGTCGGAACACATCGGCGTCGTATTCCAGATACGCTTCAATCTCCTTCTGAATATCGGCGTATTGGGTGTAGAACTCGTCGTTCTTTGCCCGCTTTGCGCTTGTGAGATTTGCGTTTGCCATGTTTTGTTCTGCTTCCGTCGGAATGTCCTTTTTGCGGGAGGGTCTGAGCTGAGATACTTTTCCTGACCCGGAAAAGACGATGAGCAACGACCACAAACAA
>JALOTT010000044.1 GCA_025457745.1 Verrucomicrobiota bacterium | reverse complement strand
CCATCCATTCGATGAGCACGGCGATCAGTTGATCGAGACGTTCAATCAAAACCTCGGCGGCAAACCGCGCCGCGCCGTCGGCCAGAAACTTCCCACCCTCGAATTCCGGGAGCAGCGCGCGCGCGATGTCGTCCAGGATGATGCGCGCTTCCGGCGTGTTCAGGTGACGCCACAAACGCCCGGTCGCACTGACGCGCCAGTGAAATTCGCGGAGCACCTCGTGCTGGAAACTGCCCTTGTCGCGGTCATCAAACTGGAATTCTTTGCGCTCTTCCAATCGCAGCCCGCGCGCGGCAAAAAACTTGAACGGGCAGGCGGCGAAATCCTCCAGCCCGCTGACGGAGGAGGCGAGTTCGCGGCCGAAGAGGTGTTCGACCGTGGCTGGTTGGAGACTTGCTGCGAAAGCGGCGGTTTGGATTTGATGCCACTTGGCGACCAGCGGGGCAAGAGCGGGGAGCTCGACCAAGTCGAGGACTCGGCCTTTAACGGAAGCATCGGTAGGGCGCGTCACTCCGTGCGCGCCGCTTTCGGATTGGTCCGGCGCCGGCGCGCACGGAGTGACGCGCCCTGCCTCAGTCGCCGTCAGCGCCCGCAAAACTGGTGCGGCGAGTTCGCAAGCGTGTTCGCTTTTACACCACGGAAATGTGCCGTTGAAGTTTTCCTCGGCGACGCCGGACAACTTTTTGACGTGATCGAAGAACGGCGAGGCATTGAGCGGTTGGCCATCGGCGTCGCGCAGGGCGCGCGTGAGCACGAGCCGCTGGCTGGCGCGCGTGCAAGCGATGTAGCCGAGATAACGTTCGTGGCCGAGACGTTGATACGAAGTTGGGCCAAAAAAGACGTCCTGAGCCAGCGCAGCGCGGTCAGCATCGGTCAACAAAACACCGGGCGCGGGCGGCGCGGGAAAAATCCCTTCGTTCAGCCCGAGGACGAAGGCGAGTTTCAGCTGCGGATTGCGCGAGCGGTCCACCGCACCAATGAGCACTTGATCGAGAGCAGGCGGAATCACGCCGACGGTGAGGTTGACGAGGCCGGCTTCAAGAATCGGCAGCCACTCGCGAAGCGAAAGCGTTTCCTTCTGGAACGCGAGCGCGAGGTTGTCGAGCCAGTCGTTCATCTGGTCGAGAACGGCGGGGTGGATTTCAGATTGCCGATTGCCGATTGCCGATTGATTGGATGCGATGTCGTCACTCCATTTTTCCAGCTGCATTTCGACCCGCAATTCCTGCCAGAAGTTTCGGAAGGCGATGGCTACTTGGTCACCCGTCGGCGCTGTGCCCAGGTCGCCGGCCAACTTTTCGAAAGGCGGCACAAGGCGTTGGCGGAGTCTTTCAAAATGTTCGACTCGGGTGGAATCCGTGCGACTGGAGAGCGGCCCGCGCCAGACCTTGCCTTCCCAACCGCGGGCCAGCGCCTCGTTTTCCAACGCGTCAATTTCTTCCTCCCGCGCGGGGGCCAGGCCGCTCTTGAGCGCGCCGAACCAATCGTCGTGCCTCCAGCCGAACGTCACGGTGCGGAAGGCGAAGCGCGTGAGTTCCGCCAGCGGGTGATGCGCCACCGGCTCGCGGCGGTCCATGAAAAACGGAATCGCGTAACGCCGGAACACGCGTCCCAGCGTGGCGTGATATGGCTCAAGGTCGCGCACGATCACTGCGCAATCGCGATAACGCGCTTCGTTTCGATCATCACGAACAAACCGAAGAATTTCGCGCGCGGCGAGGACGGCTTCAGCTTCAGGGTCGGCGCAGGAGGCAAGGGAAATTGCCGATTGCCGATTGCCGATTGCCGATTGAAAGTCCGAGGGCTTCGCCCAGCATTGTTCCAGATGCGCGAGAGTTGGCGCTTCTGCAAACCGGTTTTGATGCGGGCCGCGCTCAAGGGTTCCGACTGAAACCTCGACGCCCGGTGAATTCGCCAGCCGCGCGTGGCAGCGGCGAAAGGTCTGTCCAACGACCGACCACGTTGAGAGCCAGGAAGGATCGGCTTGGGGTTCGCTTTCGAGACAGAAGGCGAGCGTGGCGCGTTCGCAGAACGGCAGGACGGCGGCGAGGAGTTCAAGCTCCTGCGGGGTCATTTCCGCGAAGCCGTCGAGCCAGAGGGCGGCGAAACGCAGCGAGGATGGAGGATGGAGAATGGAGAATGGCTCGGCCTTTGGCCCTCGACTCTCGATCCTCGACCCCGCGCCCAGCGCTTCCGTCGCGGCGTCGAGCAAATCGTTGGCGTCGCGGAGGTCGCAGGATTTGAGCCAATCGGTGTAGGCGCGGAGGAGCAGGGCGAGGTCGTGAAGTTTGTGGCGAAGTTGGGGCGCGGTGGCGCGGGCGGCAAGTTCATTCAACCGCGTGGGGGAGAGATGATGCCGTTGGAACTCGCGGAGCAGGAGGCTGAGTTGTTGTGCAAAGCCATTTAGCCGCGCGGCAGCGCGGAAGATCTTCAGATCATCCTGTCGTTGCATCAGCAGTGCGCGCAGGACCATCACCCGGCCTTCCTCGCTTAATGCGTCCGGTTGCGCCACGCGAAGCTGGTCAAAAACAAACTGCGCCAGCCGCTCGAACGAAAGGATTTGCAGCCGCGTGTAGCCGTGAAGGGTAGGGCGGGCAGTCCTCTGCCCGCCGTCGGCGCGCACGGAGTGACGCGCCCTACCATCGGCAGTCTCGCCCCACCCGAGCAACTGGCGTTCGAGTTGAAACGTCGCCTGCTTGGGCGCGAGCAGAATCAGCGGCGGACCTTCGGGTGAGCGCAGCAATTCCTCACGAATTTCCGTCAGGCAGCGGAACGTCTTGCCGCTGCCAGCGGGGCCGAGAAGAAAGCGTGCTTGCATGGTTGATCTCTATCTAGCGTCGGACCTCAAGTTCAACTCCAGACCCGGTGTTGCGCCATCCTGCGAAACGATTCAAGGTCGCCAATCTGCGCGGCCAGCGCCTCGCGGGAGCGTGTTTTCCAAAACCCACTCTCGTCACGCACCTGCAACCTGACGCCCGCTCCACGCCACAATTCCAGGAGCCGGACGACCCGTTCATGGCATTGCACAAAATGTTCGATGCCATGCTCCGCGGCGTAGTAGGTTTTGCACCAGGAATGCAACTCCCAGCGGCTGTTCCAACGCGGGCGGCGCGTGCGATGCCACTCACCCGGAATTCGGGGCCGATGGCGGATGAGACCAAAGATCGCCGTCTCACAACCCTCGCCCGGCCAGACCTCCACGAGCCAGCCGGTCGTGCCCTCGCCGCCCACCAGTCGCCGGTGGATTCCCCACCGCGTCTGAAAAAACTCCGGCGCATCCCGGTTGCCTTCGTAAGCGGGCAGCACCTTGCCAACGTGGGCGCAGCCGATCTGTTGCGCGAGCCGCGCCGTGCGTTGCACCCTTCTGCGAACTGCATCGTCATTCAAAGTTCCTCTGGCCGTCAGTGTGTAATGAATGGTTAATCCCATAAGCGCGTGGTTGTTTTTGTCACAACTTACGCGCGAGGGACGGACAAATACCGTCCAACCAAAATTATTTCTCGCCGCCCTCCACCAGTTTGATTTCGGCGGCGGTCAGGCCGTAAAGCTCATAAACCAGCGCGTCAATTTGCTGGTCGGTGGCGGTGACGGCGTTTTGGAGCGTGGCCTTTTCAGAATCCGACGTGGCCGCACGCAGCTTGGACATCAACGCCAACATCTTATCAACCAGCAACACCAGCTTGTCGTGCCGGGTTTTGTCGGCGGGCTTTTTGAGGGCAACCAATTGAATAGGAAGGCGCTCAATGTACTGACGATTCAAGGCAATGTATCCACCACGAAATGGAGTCGAAGTCTTCCGAATTAAAAAACTAAGCAGGCGTGAGTTCAGCAAACCGAGTAGGAAACGAATGTCTCCAATCTCTTTGCTCGTTGGAACAATGCCGTAACCACCGCCGCCACCCGCACCACTGCCGACAAAATAGTGCTGCCCAGTGCTGTCCAAAGCGAAGCAACTTCCTGTGCCGAGGGACGGCACTACGATTTTGGGACTCGCAAGCCGAGTGTGGTTCTTCTTGTAGATGTAGCCATGCCAGCCGTCCGGCTGCTTTCCCTTGTTTCGTTTGGACAACCGGTCGCGATTTTCTTCCAGATAACGCCAGGTTTTCGGAAAACGCTTCTTGTAGTCCTTCTCAGAAATCACGACTGAGGAGGAGCCGACGGTCTCGTAGGGGAAAATCAGCCGCTTCGTCACCGAATCCAACTCGTAGCGACGCACGTTAAGCGAACCTTTCAACAGAAGTTTCAAGTGCTCCCGCTCAAACTTGTGTTCTTTCTCGGTAGCTCGGGAGAAGCAAACGAGTTCGTTTGATGATTGGCTGACCAATTCAACGATGAACACATCGTCAGCGTCAGTCTGAAGTCCGACAAACAGGTGGGCGACATCAGAAAGCTTGATGGGCAACGCGAACAGCCGTTCGATCAGCCCCGCGTCCGGGCCAGAATTGAAGTTCCATTCGAAAGCCTTCGCATCTGAGCATCGAAATTTTCGCTCTTGGCTGATTTCCTTTTCCGACCACGCCGACAATTCGGTGACGGATGCGAAGTTAAAACTCGCTTGGGGTGATTTATTCAGAAACAGCAAGCAGGTGTAGGTGGTCGCGCCCTCGAAAACTTGCTGATGCCCGAAATGCACGATTTGGCGGATATGCTTTCCACCTGAAATGACTTCACGAAGCCCTTCTCCATATTGAGCGTTGAAGAATTTGTGTGGAAGAATGAAACCCAGAGTTCCATTCGGATTCACGAGTGAAAGCGCGCGTTCAACGAAGCAAACGTAGATGTCATAGTTTCCTTTCTTCGCCGCTGCGTAGTTTTGATTTAGGTATTCGACGGATTCAGCATCGCTTTCCTGCATCGTCTGGATGCGAATGTAAGGCGGATTTCCCACGACCGCATCGAAACCACCGGCTTTCATGATGGGCGCGAATTGCACCGGCCAGTCGAAGGCGTGAACACGCACGAGGCCGTCGGGCATCATCGAGAAGTCGGAGGCGATCAGCGAGTTGCCGCATTTGATGTTGTCCTGCAACGGTGGAAGAATCGGCTCGTCACCGCCAAACAAATCCTGCTCGCGCTGCAACGTCTCGGTGGTTTCGCCCTCCAGCATCTTCAGGTAAAGCGAGAGTTGCGTTACTTCCACCGCCTGCGGGTCGAGGTCAACGCCGTGAACCGTCTCGCGCAGAATCCGGCGTTTGATTCGAGCAGTCAGGTGGAGCGTGTTGGTCTTGGCGTCGAACCAGCACCAGTCCTTCTTGCGCTTGGCGGGATTATCCACGAGCCATTGCTGCCAGTGTTCGCACACGCGCTCGAACACGCGGAGCAGAAAGCTGCCCGAGCCGCACGCGGGATCGAGAAAGCGGAGCTTGAGCGTTTCCTCCGGCTTTTTGCCTTCCAGCAATTTGCCCACGGTCTGTTCCACAATGTATTCGACGATGTAGCGCGGCGTGTAATAAACGCCGCCAGCCTTGCGGACTTCCGGTTTTTCCTCGATGACCGCGCCGCGCCCGTGCGGGCGAACGATTTTGCCGAGAAACCGCTCGTAAATCGTGCCGAGAATTTCCACAGCGACGTAGCCGAATTTGTAGGAGGACTTTTCCTCGCCGATGGCTTCGAGGAATTCAGAGAGCCAGACATCGCCCACGACCATTTCTTCGCTGAAGTGTTGTTTGAAGAGATTGCCGTTGAAGAAGGGAACGTGCGAAGGCGGACGGCGATCCAACGCGCGGATGTGGCGCACGATGGAATTCCAGAGCGAACCGCGCGGCGCGCCCAGGCCGACACCGCCCCAACCGGCAGGCGGTTCTTCGCGCAAGCTGTCGGGTTTTTCCTTTTCCTGTCGCCGCTTCCAGGTTTCGAGCAGCGAGTGGAGCTTCGTGCCCATGTCAATGCCACGCGCTTCCGAGATGCGGATAAACAGCAGTCGGTCGAGGATGCATTGAACGGCTTCGTTGAGCTTCGTGCCTTCAAGCAAATCTTCGCTGTCGTTGTGGCGGATGAGATCGGACGCGAGGGCGCGGCGGTGACCGTCCAGAAACGCCAGGAATTCCTCGTCAAAATCCTTGGTGCGGAGGGGGCGGAGTTTTTTGGGCAGCGACCCGATCAATCGCTCGACGCTACCGCCCGCCACGTTGTCGCGCGCGAGCAAATCCCAAAGCTCACGGGCTTTCGCAACATACTCGGAGTAGTGATAGTGCCGAATGAGTCCGTCGTCCGGCGGGCGCTTTTCGGGGTTGCCGGTGACGACGTAAACGTTCAACTCCTCAAAATCCGACAACACGGCGAGGCGGATGCCAATGGTCCACGCGTAGCCTTTGGCCTGTTGCGCGTGTTTGGGCAACTCCTCGGCGGGCTTCTTGGCTTCGCAAACAAAGCGCGGTTTGCGTTCTGGCTGGAACAAATAATCCGCCCGGCCTGCCCCAGTCCGGCGTTCGATGATGACTTCGCGATGCGCGGGAATCAAACCGGCCTTGTTCGTCATGTCCCAGCCCAAGGCGTCGAAGAACGGATCGAGAAACTCCTGCCGCAAATTAGCTTCGTCGTAACCGGGGCTTTTGTAAGCAGCGAGGTTCTTGCCGAACGTTTCGACGAGGCGGGCGAGTTCGCGTTGGAATGAATCAAAGTCAGCTTTTCCCAGCATGGCGACCGAAGTTTTACCGGGCGCGACGGGATGAAGCAAGTTTGTCAGGAAATAATATCCCGCCGCTTGGCCCGATTGGAGCGGGACGGTTTTCAATTTTCAGATGGTGGCGCTCCGGTTCGCGACCAGTGCTGGGAAACGCGATTTACCGAGCGCGCGACAACGAATGGTGGTTCTTTGCCAAAAGAAGGGCAGTGCTCTGGCGCGGCTGATTTAACCTCTTGAATCAGGCGTCGGGGTTGTGAGGTGGAATTGTTTAGACTCCGCTGGGGTGACGACCTTTTGACCGAAGCGCAATGTTTTTTCGACTTTTTTTATGAGCACAAAGACTTACATCACTGTGGACGGCAATGAAGCCGTCGCCTACGTCAGCTACCGCCTTAACGAAGTCATGGCCATTTATCCGATCACCCCGTCCTCGCCAATGGGCGAGTGGTGTGACCAATGGGCCTCCGAGGGCAAACGCAATCTCTGGGGCACGATTCCGTCCGTGGTTGAGTTGCAGAGTGAGGGTGGCGCAGCCGGCACGCTTCACGGCGCGCTCCAGACCGGTGCGCTGGCCAACACCTTCACCGCCTCCCAAGGGTTGCTGCTCAAAATCCCCAACATGTTCAAGATCGCCGGCGAGCTGCTGCCGACGGTCTTCCATATCACGGCGCGCACGCTGGCTACACACGCGCTCTCCATCTTCGGCGACCACAGCGATATCATGTCGGCCCGCTCGGCCGGTTTTGCCATGCTGGGCGCGGCGTCGGTGCAGGAAACCATGGATTTCGCGCTGATCGCGCAGGCGGCGACGTACAAATCGCGCCTGCCGTTCGTGCATTTCTTCGACGGCTTCCGCACTTCGCACGAGGTTCAGAAGATTCAAGTCGTCCCGGATGACGTCATGCTGGCCATGATGGATATGGAAGCGATCCAGGCGCATCGCGCCCGTGCCATGTCGCCCGACCATCCGGTGCTGCGCGGCACGGCGCAAAACCCGGACGCCTTCTTCCAGGGCCGCGAGGCCTGCAATTCCTTTTATGCCGCCTGTCCGGACATCGTGCAGAAGGTCATGGACGAGTTCGCCAGGCACACCGGCCGGGCTTACCAGCTCTTTGAATACGTCGGCGCACCCGATGCCGAACGGGTCGTTATCCTCATGGGTTCGGGTGCCGAAGCGGCGCATGAAACGGTGGACCATCTCGTCGGCAAAGGGGAGAAGGTGGGGGTCATCAAAGTGCGCCTCTACCGCCCGTTCGACATGCAGCGGTTCGTGGCAGCCATTCCGGCCAGCGTGAAGTCCATCGCCGTGTTGGATCGCACCAAGGAGCCGGGAGCGGCCGGCGAGCCGCTCTATCAGGATTGCATCGCGGCGATTTACGAAGGCATTCAGAAGGGCTGGGGCAAACTTAAGGCCATGCCCAAGATCATCGGCGGACGTTACGGGCTGTCCTCCAAGGAATTCACGCCGGCCATGGTCAAATCCGTCTTTGACAACCTCGCCGCCGCTCAACCCAAAGACCATTTCACGGTCGGCATCAACGATGACGTGGGCAAGACCAGTCTGGACTACGACCCGGACTTTTCGACCGAGGGCGACAAGGTCGTGCGCGCGATGTTCTACGGGCTGGGCGCGGACGGCACGGTGGGCGCGAACAAAAACTCCATCAAGATCATCGGTGAAGAGACGGACAACTACGCCCAAGGCTACTTCGTCTATGACTCTAAGAAATCCGGTTCGATGACCGTGTCGCACCTGCGTTTCGGGCCGAAGGAGATTCGTTCGACCTACCTGGTGAGCAAGTCCAACTTCGTCGCCTGTCACCTGCCGGTGTTTCTCGAGCGTTACGACATCGTCAAGCCGCTGATTGCCGGCGGCACGTTCCTGCTCAATACGCCGCACACGAAGGCCGAAGTGTGGGACAAGCTGCCGCGACCGGTTCAGGCAGGCCTCGTGCAAAAGCGGGCGAAGTTTTACGTGATTGACGCCACGAAGGTCGCCAAAGCGAGCGGCATGGGCGGCCGCATCAACACCATCATGCAAGTCTGCTTCTTCGCCCTCTCCGGCGTGCTGCCCAAGGACGAAGCCATCGCGCAGATCAAGAAATCCATCAAGAAGACCTACGGCAAGAAAGGCGATGAAGTCGTCCAGAAGAACATTCAGGCCGTGGACAACACGCTCGCCAATTTGCATGAAGTGCCCGTGCCCGGCCAGGTCAGCAGCCGTCAGGAATTCGAGCCCGGCGTGACCACGGACGCCCCGGAATACGTCCGCGAGGTCCTCGGCAAACTCGCGCTCAACCTCGGGGATGATCTCTCCGTCAGCGCCTTCCCGGTGGACGGGACGTTCCCCACGAACACCGCGCGGTATGAGAAGCGCAATCTGGCCTTGGAAATCCCTGTTTGGGACGAGAAGGTTTGCATCCAGTGCGCCAAGTGCGTCGCGGTCTGCCCGCATGCCACCATCCGCATGAAGGTTTACGATGCCCAGGACCTTGAAGGCGCGCCCGCCACGTTCAAGAGCACGGACGCGCGCAACCCGGATTGGAAGGGGCTCAAGTTTTCGCTGCAAGTGGCCGCCGAGGATTGCACCGGCTGCGCTTTGTGCGTGGATGTCTGCCCCGCGAAGAACAAGCAGGAAGCCCGGCTCAAGGCCATCAACATGCGGCCCCAGCCGCCGCTCCGTTTCCAAGAGCGCGACAACTGGAACTTTTTCCTCGCGCTGCCGGAGATGGATCGTCGCAAGGTCAAGACCACGCAGTTGCGCTCGCAACAGGTCATGCAGCCGCTGTTCGAGTTCAGCGGCGCCTGCTCCGGCTGCGGCGAGACGCCCTACGTCAAGATGCTTTCACAACTGTTCGGTGACCGGCTGCTCATCGCCAACGCCACCGGTTGCTCCTCCATCTACGGCGGCAACCTGCCCACCACGCCTTACGCCAAGGACGCCTGCGGCCGCGGCCCGACCTGGTGCAACTCCCTCTTCGAGGACAACGCCGAGTTTGGTCTGGGTTTCCGCGTCTCGATTGACAAGCAACAGGAATTCGCCGGCGAACTGGTCAAGAAACTCGCTCCCGTGCTGGGCGACGACTTCGTCAGCGGCTTGGTCAACGCCGACCAGAGCGACGAGGCCGGCATCTACGAGCAGCGCGAACGCGTCGCGGCCCTGAAGGTGAAGCTCAAGGGCAACACCGCGCCGGAGGTCAGGCTGCTGCTGCCCATCGCCGATATGCTCGTCAAGAAGAGCGTGTGGATTCTCGGCGGTGATGGCTGGGCCTACGACATCGGCTACGGCGGCTTGGACCACGTGCTGGCCTGCGGCAAGAACGTGAACGTGCTGGTGATGGACACCGAAGTCTATTCCAACACCGGCGGCCAGATGTCCAAATCCACGCCGCGCGGCGCGGTCGCCAAGTTCGCCGCCGGCGGCAAACAGACCGGCAAGAAGGACCTCGGCCTCATCTGCATGACCTACGGCAATATCTACGTCGCCAGCGTCGCCATGGGCGCGAAGGACGAGCATACCCTAAAGGCATTCGTCGAGGCCGAATCCTACCCCGGCCCCTCCATCATCATCGCCTACAGCCATTGCATCGCCCACGGCGTGGCCATTGACATGGGGGTCGGCATGAAACAGCAGAAGATGCTCGTGGATTCCGGTCAGTGGCTGCTCTACCGCTACGATCCGCGCCGCGCCGCCGCGGGCGAGAATCCGTTGCAGCTCGATTCGCCGGCCGCCAAGATGAAAGTTCAGGAATTCCTGCTCAGCGAAAACCGCTTCAAGATGCTCACCAAGAGCAAACCGGAAGAGGCCAGGCGTTTGTTTGAACTGGCGCAAAAGGACGCCGACACCCGCTGGCAGTTTTACGCGCACCTCTCGGCGCGCAAAGCCGGCGGCAACGGACAACCCACTGAAATCATCGTCCCACCGGCCAAAGCATGAACCCGGTTTCGCTCCAGCCCGCTGGCGTTTAGGCGGGTGGGGCGGGCCAGCAATCGCAAACCTCAACCGTCACAGCTATGGATCTGACCACTACTTATCTCAGTCTTAAACTCGCCAACCCGCTCGTCCCTTCCGCCTCGCCGCTCGCCGAGAAACTCGATGACGTCAAACGCCTTGAAGACGCCGGCGCCGCTGCCATCGTGCTGCACTCGCTCTTCGAGGAGCAGTTGAAGAAGGAAAGCGCGGAGTTGGATTACCACATGACCCATGGCACGGAGAGTTTCGCCGAAGCGCTCAGTTACTTCCCGGAAGCTTCCGAATACCGGCTCGGCCCCGAGGAATACCTCGAACACATCGCGAAGGCCAAGAAGACCGTCAGCATCCCCATCATTGCCAGCCTTAACGGATCAACCCCCGGCGGCTGGACCGATTACGCAAAGAAGATGCAGCAGGCGGGCGCCGACGCCCTTGAACTCAACATCTACAGCATTCCGACGGACATGGACCTGGTGGCGGCCGACGTTGAGAAAACCTACGTGGATATTCTCAAAGCGGTAAAGAAGGCGGTGACAATTCCGGTGGCCGTGAAGCTCAGCCCGTTCTTCACGAACTTTGCCAATATGGCCAAGCGGCTGGCCGACGCCAAGGCCGATGGTCTGGTTTTGTTCAACCGCTTCTATCAGCCGGACATTGACCTGGAAGCCCTCGAAGTCAGGCCGAACGTCCTGCTCAGCACGCCCATGGCCATGCGCCTGCCCTTGCGTTGGATCGCCATACTCCATGGCCAGGTGCAGACCAGCCTGGCCGCCACCAGCGGCATTCATCGCGCCAGTGACGCTCTCAAGATGCTCATGGCCGGCGCGGACGTGACGATGATGTGTTCGGCGCTTCTGCGGCATGGCGCAAACCACATCACTACCGTCAAGCGCGACCTGTGCGCCTGGATGGAAGAGCACGAATACGAATCCGTGACGCAGCTCAAAGGCAGTCTCAGCCAGAAGAATTGCGCGGACCCGAGTGCTTTTGAGCGCGCCCAGTACATGCGCGCCCTCGCGACCTATCCTTATGAGCCGGGGAAAACTGTCACCGTAGTCGGATAAGGCAGGGTAGCGGTGCGATCTTGCCCGTCCGGTTTCTGATCGGTTAAACCGTTGGAAACAACTGGCAGCGGTTTCAGCCAATTAAACCCACGGTCTCAAGCTGCGCCCAGATTCACCAAGAATCCGCTTGCGCCCGTTCCGGTCTGCCCGTAGGTGTGGGGATGCCTCTCATTCACCAAGTTCGTCCAAACCGTGAAATACTGACATGCTCGACCGAATGGTTAAGATTCTTGCGTCGCTGCGGTTGACGGTGGCATTGCTGGCGCTCGGGTTGGTGCTGGTGTTCTGGGGCACCTTGGCGCAGGTCAACCTGGGACTTTACAAGGCGCAGAATGAATTCTTCCGCAGTTTTTTCATCTTCTGGCAGCCCAATGGGTCCGGGCTGAATCTCCCCATCTTCCCGGGCGGATACCTGATCGGCGGCCTCCTGCTGATCAACCTGCTCGTCGCCCACACGCGCTATTATCAGCCCGGCAAAGGGAAAATCGGTATTGCCTTGATCCACTTGGGCGTCGTGTTGCTGCTCGTCGGCCAATTGCTCACGGATTATCTGTCCACGGAGAGCACCATGCACATCCGCAACGGCGACACGAAGAATTATTCCGAAGCCGACCGGAACTTTGAACTCGCCATCGTGGACACCACCGACGCGGCTTCGGACAAGGTCGTGGCGATTCTTGGTCGCCTGCTGGTCAAAGGCGGCGACCTCAGCCATGCGGAATTGCCGTTCGCCATCCGGGTGAAAACCTTTTACGGGAACTCCTCGCTCATCGAAAAGGCCGACCCGGATTATCAAGCGGTGCAAACCACCGCCGGGGTGGGCGCGGGTCTCTGGTGGCGCGAACTGCCGCACGAAACGGTGATGGAAAGGCGCGACATGCCGTCCGGGATTGTGGAGTTGGTTGGCCCGCAAGGTTCGCTGGGCAGCTATCTCGTGTCCGCCTTTCTCAATCGGCCGCAGCCGCTGACGCACAAGGGCCGGACCTACCAGTTGGAGCTGCGGCCGGAGCGTCATTACAAGCCGTTCAGCATGCATCTCATCGAGTTCAAACATGACAAGTATCCGGGCACGGATATTCCGAAGAATTTTTCCAGCCGCGTGCGCCTGCAACGGCCCGACACCGGCGAGAACCGCGAAGTGTTGATCTACATGAACAACCCGCTGCGCTACGGCGGTGAAACCTATTACCAGGCAAGCTTTGACCGCGACGACCAGGGCACGGTCCTGCAAGTGGTGCGCAACCCAAGCTGGCTCACGCCGTATTTCTCGTGTGTGCTCGTGGCCGCTGGGCTGACGGTGCAATTTCTGACGCACCTGTTTGACTTTGCCCGGAAACGGAGGAGCCCATGAAAATCCTGTTTAAGATCCTGCCCTGGTTTTTTCTCGCGCTGTTCGCCACGGAAATCGTGGTCGTGCTGCTGCCAAAAAAGGACGGTGAATTCCACACGCGCGAATTCGGCCGCCTGCCCGTCCTGCTCAACGGGCGCATCCAGCCGCTCGACTCCGTCGCGCGCAACGCGTTGTTGCAGATTCGCAGCACCGGCGAAGTGCCGTTGGAGGAAGTGCCGTCGTGGAAATTCTGGCATCATCCTCGGAAGCTCCGGTCCACCGAGTGGTTGCTGGAAGTTTTCTTCAAGCCGGATGTCGCCGATACGCGTCCGGTTTTCTTGATTCACCATCCCGACTTGATCAGTGAGCTTAAACTGGGCGAAAAAGGCGTCGAGCGATCCGGCCTGCGTTACTACACGTTCAAGGAAATCGAACCCGCGATCGGCGAAATCGCAAAACAAGGCGGCCAGGCCGGCGAAGCCGAGGAGGCGCAGCGCACCACCTACCAGAAGCAGGTCATCAAACTTGCCAACGCCGTGTTCCTCTATCGGCGGCTCAAGCACAGCATCCAGCCTGAGCAGACGCCGGACTTCGTGAAGCTGGTGGCCGACTATCGCGCGTCCTTGTCGGAGGGCGTGGCCGCTTTTCGCGCCCGGCAGGCCGGGGAAAAGCCCGATGCGGAGGCGTTGCAAAAGTTCAGCTTGATCGCGCGGAAGTTCGGCGCGATGGCTGATCTTGCTTATCCGCTCGCCATTCCGCCGCTGCACCCGGAGACGGACCGGAATTCGTGGTTGAACGTGGGCGCCAGTTTGATGGGGTCCATCCAGACCGGCGAAATTCATCCCGCCGTGAATTTCTTCGCGCGCATGGCCACGGCTTGCGGGAAAGGTGACGCCTCGGAATTCAATAGCGCGGTGGCGGGCTACAAAGAGTGGCTCGCGCCGAAATTTTCCAGGGAGGCGGCCAAAGGGCGGTCGGAATTCTATTTCAATCAGGTGAAAGCCTTTCTGCGCGCGACGATCATCTACATCTTCGCCCTGGTTCTCGCGGGCGGCGCGTTGTTGACCTTCGGCGCCTGGCCGAATCTCTCCGAATCGCTTCGGCGCTCGGCCTTTTATCTCATCGCGTTGGCGTTCATCGTTCATACCTTTGGATTGATCTTCCGCATGGCCCTCGAAGGGCGACCCCCAGTGACGAACCTCTACTCGTCCGCCATCTTCATCGGTTGGGGTGCGTGTGTGCTGGGCTTGGCGCTGGAACGGGTTTACCAGGTGGGCCTCGGCAGCGCCGTCGCGGGGCTGGCGGGTTTTGTCACGCTGTTGATTGCGCATAACCTGGCGCTGGGCGGCGACACCATGGAAATGATGCGCGCCGTGCTCGACACGAATTTCTGGCTCGCCACGCACGTCGTCGTCGTAACCTTGGGCTACGCCTCGACGTTTGTGGCTGGGACGCTGGCCATGGCGTTCATCATCCTTGGCCTGTTCACCCCGCTGCTCTCCAAAAATGCTGGCGATGTGGATCTCGGCAAGGCGCTGACGAAAATGGTCTATGCCATCGTTTGCTTCGCCACGCTGTTCAGCTTCACCGGCACGGTGCTCGGCGGCATTTGGGCCGATCAATCCTGGGGGCGTTTCTGGGGCTGGGATCCGAAGGAAAACGGCGCGTTGCTCATCGTGATTTGGAACGCGCTCATCCTGCACGCGCGCTGGGGCGGTCTCGTGCGCGAGCGCGGCCTGATGAACCTGGCCATCTTCGGCAACATCGTCACGGCGTTCTCGTGGTTCGGCGTGAACATGCTGGGCATCGGCCTGCACAGCTATGGTTTCATGGACGCCGCCTTCAAATGGTTGATGCTGTTCAACGCCTCCCAGGTGTGCCTCATCATTCTCGGAATGTTGCCGCTGCGCCTGTGGAAGAGTTTCCAAACCAGCGTTCCCGCCTCAGAGCCTGTTTGAAAACTCGTCTGAAACGCCGCGTGGGCACGCGGCCTACAGGAAAACAGCCGAATCCAGTCTACTTTGATAGGGGTAGGGACAAGGGTTTGACCTTTCTTGAACAGTTTTGAGCGAAGCGGAGGGGTAAAGTGGTGGATTTTCGAGGGATTTCGGTTGAAGCAGCGCGTAGGCGGCGATTGGTG
>JALOTT010000043.1 GCA_025457745.1 Verrucomicrobiota bacterium | reverse complement strand
TGGGAGCAGCTTGCACCGGCTTTTCCTGATTTGAAAGTGGTGAATCGAGGCATTGCCGGTGACACCTCGCGCGGGGTGCTATTCCGGTTTCGAGAAGACGTTTTAAGCCTGGAGCCCCAGGTTGTGGTCTTGCTCGTGGGCATTAACGATTTGTCAAATCAGGCGGCGGCGGAAACGGTTGCCCAAAATGTGAAGGCCATCACGGAAATGGGTTGGCAGGCCTCTTCAAACCTTCCTGTAATAATTTTTAAAGTAATGCCGGTCGGGGTTGATCAACCGGAGGTCAACGGGCAGGTTCGCGCGCTGAATGTCCTGATGGAGCAGTGGGCTGCCAGGGAATGGCGGGTGACGATATGTGACACATGGAAGATTTTTACGAATGCCAATCTCGCCGCAGACAAGCAGGACTTTCCCGACTTGCTCCACCCGAACGAACAAGGTTACGCAAAACTTGCCAAGGCCTTGCGCCCCATGCTGCGGGATGTTTTGGCACTTCGTGGCGCGCGCGGCCAGGAACACCGGAAGCAGCAGTAACAGCGGACGACAATGGGTTGGGCGGTTCACCATCCCTTTGCAAATGTTCACGGAGTTGCGGCTGTGCCTGGTTTCGCCCCCGGAGCGAGATTTGAATTTTGGGAAGGTTTGATTTTTTTGCGGCCCCACTGGATGATGGGCATCGAAAAAAAGTGGTAGATGAACATGGCGATGGCCAGTGAGAGAATCATCGGAACGCCCACGATGAGGAGATAGCGGCCGAACGAACCGCGAGCACTGCCCCAAAAACGTATGGACTCCATGATCATCGGCTGGTGAAGGAGAAACCATTCGTAGCTGACCAATCCCAAGTAGCGGAGTCCCGGCCGCGAAAGCAATCGCGCCCCCGGCGTTGCGGGGTTAAACACAAAGAACAGCATGAGAAACGTTGCCAGGCCGCACAGATGCAACCCCAATTCGTCAATCCATCTGAAATAATCGTGCTGCATCGTCGTCCATGCGCGCAGCGCCATGACTGCCGTGAGCAGAACCACGCCGGCGTAGCCAACCGCAGACCAATGCTTGACGAGACCAGGATTCTTACGGGACATGGCGAACAGGCCCGCGAATAAAACCCCCCAAGCAAAATTGGTCAAGGCGTTTGGAAATCGCCCGCTGATGTAGAGCATGTATAATCCCCCCTGCCGCGAGGCCGGCCAATCCAGGCTGCGGGTCAAGAGCGGCACAACCAGAAGCAGGCCGGCGATCCAAATGACGGTGGTCCCCACTGGCCGCGCCCGCAACAGCCAGAACAGGATGGGCAGCACCAGATAAAAGCCCAGTTCAACCCAAAGACTCCAGAATGATCCATTGAACGGCTGCGCCACGTAAATCACGTGTGGGATGCCCACGGCCCATTGCAGCCCGGTTATTATGTAGGACAGGTCCCGGTGCTGGTAGAAGTACCAACTCCCCAAAAGAACGATGGCCAGATAGAAAGGGGGGAAGATTTTCAGAACCCGGCGCGTTGCGTAACCCTGCGGATACCATAGCCCGCCACCCTTCATTTTTGCACTCAGAAAAGGCTGGGCAATTAAGAAGCCCGAAATGACAAAAAAGACATGCACGCCGTATGCGCCCGCGCCAATGAACGCACCCAGCCATTGCGTCCATTCCGGCCCATGCGGATTCGCGTAAAAGCCGTGACAAAAAACCACCATCAAGATGGCGATGCCTCTCAGTCCATCTACCGCGTCCCAATGTTGACCGGAGCTGGAGGGTACAACCCACTTCCGCACCGACGATTTGAAGGATGAGATCATCGCGAAGAAGATGCGTTGAATTAAGTAGCGCAAAACAAGCCCAAAAACATACATGCTAATACCACATAGATAAAGCGATTGCACCAGGAATTATTTTGGACGAACACGCTGCAGCCACGCAGCCTGGGAAAACGGAACGAAACGGAGGGAAGTCGCTGCCCGGGCCGCTTCACCCCAAATTCCGCAGCTCGAATCGCGCGAAACAGTCGTCAACCAGGGATGAACCTGGAGGCAGGTGGAAAACTCAGAAAGCTGAAGGCTGAAATGGAGACGTGCGGATCACAAGACCGAGGCGACAGGTGAACGCGGAAGGCGGAAATGGGATCAGTTCACCGGCGAAGCGAGGATTTGCGTTCGAGGGACCTTTGATACTCCGCTAACAGCCGGAGTAAACAGGCGGCCAATAGAACCCGAAGCGCAACGATCCGCACCACGGAACGCCACAAATGGGTGTGACTACTGCTCAACTTTGCCTAGCTGGTTACCTCACGCGCAAGCTAGCTAGAAAATCTTGGTACAGCCCCAAGAGACGATGACGCCTGCCGGGTTTCTGGCTGGCTTGCACCTCCGGATCTGGCTTACGCCACAAGCGCGGAATTCCATGGACGTCTCGCCGGTCTTGGACGTGAGGCTTGAATTCGAGCACAAACCCCAGCCTAGACAGCATGCGCGCCACATTTCGGTGATGTCCAGCGCCCCAGTGCTCGTGATCACGGATGTAGAGGGCTCCCCCTGGCTTTAGCACGCGTTGAAACACCGCGAGCATCTGTTCCAAGAGTCGGGGGCTTAGCTCCTGCAGTACTTGTATGCAAATCACAAGATCGAAAGAAGAGGTGGCCAGCAGGTCAGTGCGCCAAGTTGGTAAGTGATAAAGGCCAGCTCCCTCGATAGCAAACCCTGAAGGCGAGATTACATAATCTGTGAGCGGTCGCGACAGGCTGCTGTAATAAAGATGCTGTAAACAGTAGCTGAGCGGAATCGCGTCCATGCCGACATAGGCCACGTCTGGCCTTTTCTGTAACCACAGATTAGCCTGTCTGCCGTAACCAGCGCCGAAGTCAAGGACTTGTTGAATTGCATACCGGCTTGGTACCGGGTAAAAGTTCTGGAGCAGGAAATCCTGGGCATTATACCGGGCCACATGCTCGGAGTACTTCCCGGTGTCGAACGCCAAGCCGTGCTGCCGCAAAATGCGTTCGTCGCAGGTCCGGCTTAGTTCCACCAGCGGCGCCATTACATCCTCTGGAAAATAGTCAGGCTTTGCAGAGTCCGCTTGAAAATTGAACCACCGCACCAAATCCTGAGGGCCGTCGAATGAATAGAAGTCTTGCGGGTTTTCTGCCGAGTACTTAAGCCCGCGCCGGTCACGCTTGTTTTGGTAAGCCCACGAAACCATCCAAGGCGGGGCAAAACGAACTTTGTCGTGCTCCAATGCGCTGTTAAAGCGTTCCAATATCTGCTCGCAATAGCTCATCGTCTGTTTGCTGCCAAGTGAGGTCTTAGGCGCAACGCTTGAGGTGACTGCTATCCCGCTTCAAGGATTCGGTGTCGTAGCAATCTTTCTTAGTCATAGTTTATATCAGTATGCTGGCGCAAATAGGAGCGTCAACCAGCAAGTCGCTAGGCGGCGCTGGTTGCCCAGCAAGTATCGCCGGTCACCAGAAGATTTGGCAGAGATCGAGTTGGGGGGGCGCTGATCAATCGGCGCTCCCCACCTCGATCCCCGCTCATCAGTACCCCTGCTTTGCCCCTGCTTTGCCTTGATTTTTCAACGGCGGAATACTATTTCTACCACGAGATGAGAAATATAATTGGATGACAGGCCAGGCAGTCATAGTAGCAGGCGGTTCTGGAACGCGGTTGCGTGCCCGGCTGGGCGATCTTCCCAAACCAATGATCCTCATTGGAGGCAAACCGCTGCTTGAGCATCAGATCGAACTCGCTCGCAGTCACGGTTTCACGGATATCATCATCCTTGCCTGTTATCGAGCCGACTTGATCAAGCGGTATATTGGCGACGGTAGTCGGTTTGGCGTTTCCGTCTCAACCATTGTCGAGCGCGAGCCGCTGGGAACGGCTGGCGCACTGCTTGCGGCGATGGACCAACTGGCTGAAAACTTCGTGGTTCTCTACGGGGACACGATGGTGAACATTGATTTACAGCGGATTTGGGAGCGGCACCGCCAGAGTCGAGCCGATGCGACGTTGTTGGTTCATCCTAACGACCATCCACTGGACTCGGACCTCCTCGAGACAAGCGCGGGCGGGTGGATCGAGGCATTCCATAATCGTCCGCACGCGACTGACCACTGGTTTCAGAATCTTGTCAATGCCGGCCTGTACGTGATCCGCAAGGCAGCTTTAGAGCCTTGGGCGGGTGGTTCGCGTGCCCCGCTGGATTTTGGCAAGGATCTGTTTCCGGCATTGCTGAACCGTGGTAGCCGCCTGTTGGCTTACAATAGTCCGGAGTTTATCAAGGACATCGGCACCCCCGAACGCTATGACCGGATTTGCGCTGAGTACCAAACGGGTGTCGTGGCGAGGAGTTCGTTGCGTACGCCTCAGCGCGCGGTGTTCCTGGATCGTGACGGGACATTGATTTCCGACAAGGACTGCCTGCGGCGCGCTGAAGATTTGGAGTTGCTGCCTGGGGTAGCGAATGCTGTCAGACAGTTGAACCACCATGGCTGGCGCGCTGTGTTAGCCACAAACCAGCCCGTCGTCGCCAAAGGCTGGTGCTCCGAGGCTGAGCTTCAGCGTATTCACAACAAGCTCGAAACCCTGCTTGGACGCGAGCATGCCTTCCTGGACCGGATCTATTTCTGCCCTCACCACCCAGAGAGCGGTTTTGCCGGCGAACGTGCGGAACTGAAGATTTGCTGCCAGTGCCGCAAACCCGCGCCGGGCATGCTCATTCAGGCGGCCGCCGACCTGAACCTGGACCTGGCCCAGAGTTGGCTCATCGGCGACAGTACCTCCGATATTCAGGCGGCTGTCAACGGAGGTGTGCGTTCGGTGCTGGTCCGCACGGGGTGCGCCGGGCGGGACGGGCGTTATCCCGTGGCGCCGCATTTTGTGTTCGACACGTTGGGGCAGACGGTGGATTTTATCATCCAGAACGCAGAACCCTCAGCCCAGCATTCATGATTGTTACCAAAACGCCCTTACGCGCGAGTTTTGTCGGCGGCGGCAGTGATCTGCCGGTTTTCTACCGCAAGTACGGCGGCGCAGTCGTCTCGACGGCGATCAACAAATTCGTCTATATCACGGTCAACGCGAAATTCGACCGCCGCATCCGCATCAGTTACTCCCGCACCGAGGAGCCGACCACGGTTGACAAAATCCGGCATCCGCTCGTGCGGGAAGCGTTGACAATGCTTGGCATCACCGGGGGTCTGGAAATTGCCTCGATTGCCGACATTCCAGCCAAAGGTTCGGGGCTTGGCTCCTCAAGTTCCTATACCGTCGGACTCTTGCTGGCGCTCCATGCCTACCGCAGTCAATTCGCCTCGGCTGAGCGGCTGGCGAAAGAGGCCTGCGAGATCGAAATCGAGCGTTGCGGCGACCCCATAGGGCGACAGGACCAATACGCTGCCGCCTTCGGTGGGTTCAACTTCATTGAGTTTTATCCGGATGATTCGGTGAGCGTAGAGCCGTTAGTTTGCCAGCGGAATACCCTCAAGCGCGTCGAGTCGAACATCCTCATGTTTTATACCGGCCAGACCCGTAGTGCCGGCTCCGTCCTGGCCCACCAACAAAAGGCCGTGGGCCGCGAGAAATCAAAACAGCGGGCCTTGCAGCGGATGGTGACTCTTGCCCGCCAACTCCGGGTGGAACTCCAGAATAACAACGTTGATGCCTTCGGTGAGATTCTCCACGAGAACTGGGAACTGAAACGGGGACTAGCATCCGCAATCAGCAACGCTCGAATTGACGACTGGTACAAACGGGGTCGGCGCGCGGGCGCGACCGGGGGAAAAGTGCTCGGTGCCGGAAGTGGGGGGTTCATGATTTTTTATGCGCCGCCCGAGCGGCACGAGACCATCACCGCAGCGCTCAGTGAACTGCGCCCGATTCCGTTCTGCTTCGAACCACAGGGCAGCAAGATCATCTTTGTCCATGATTAAAAAATGGAAATGAAGAAAGTCCTTGTCACTGGCGGCGCGGGTTTTATTGGCAGCTACATCGTGGGCGACTTGGTGGCCCGCGGCATCCACGTGGTAGTCTATGACAATTTCTCTACCGGGCAGGCCGAATTCCTGCCCGAGCCGTGCGAATGGCTGTCTGTGATCCGGGCGGACGTGCTCGACTCGGCGGCATTGCTTCCGGCGATGGCGGGATGTGACTTTATTTTCCACTTTCAGGCGAACGCGGATGTGAGGGGCGGGCCGGTCAACACCCGCGTGGATCTGGATCAAAACACGATCGCCACCTGGAACGTGCTGGAGGCGGCTCGCCAGCAAGGGATCAAGGGTTTGGCGTTCGCCAGCAGCGCCACGGTCTATGGGGAGCCGGAGGTCTTTCCGACGCCCGAGACCTGGGCGCCATTGCAGACCTCCCTCTACGGTGCCAGCAAGTACGCCTGCGAGGCGATGATCCAGGCCTACACCGAATACTTTGGGGTTCGCTGCTTTATCTATCGGTTCGTGAGTTGGATCGGGGAACGTTACACCCATGGGATCGTCTTCGACCTGATGAAAAAGCTGAGCCAGGACCCGACGCGACTGCCACTGTTCGGGGACGGCACCCAGCGCAAGTCTTACCTTTACGTCAAAGACGGCGTGCGCGGGGTGATGGTGGGGGTTGAGCGGGGCGGGGCAGCCAAGAATGTTTTCAACCTAGGGCACGATCACTTTTTGACAGTGTTGGAGGTGGTTCGGATCATTCTGGATGAGTTGGGCCTGCGGGACGTGCGGCTCGAATTTGCCGGCGGCCAGCGTGGCTGGCTCGGCGACAGCCCGCTGGTGCATCTAGACACCACGCGCATCAAGGCGCTGGGCTGGCACCCAGAGACCTCCATCGAGGAGGGCATTCGCCGGACCGTCCACTACCTGCGCGACCATCCCCACCTGCTCCAGACCCGGAACCGAGTTTTTTGACCCATGCCTCCAACTCCTGGTTTTGCGGTGGCTTGTTTCCTGCGGAGCGCGGACGACAACTTCGCGCGCGCGCTGGAAAACCACGGGCTGCTGGACTTCTACGCGCTGGGCACGCGGCGGGGAACCAAGGTGGTTTCGCCGGAACATACGCGGTTGCAACCGTTGTTCGGTTTGTTAAACTACGTGGCTGGCAGAACACTGCCGGTGTACCAGGCGGAGTCGTTGCGATTCAGGTCATTCGGATTGTTTGATCGGTGGGCGCGGTCGCTGCTCCGCCCTGGCCATCACCTCCTGACGGCTTATGCTTTTGCCAATGGCTCAATGCGGTGGGTTCAACAACACGGAGGCCGGGCCTTCCTCGATGCCTGGACCTCCCACCCGGAAGAGTTTTGCAACCTGCTGACCGAAGAGCAGCAGCGGT
This sequence comes from Verrucomicrobiota bacterium, assembly GCA_025457745.1. Classification (GTDB taxonomy): domain Bacteria; phylum Verrucomicrobiota; class Verrucomicrobiia; order Limisphaerales; family JADLHS01; genus JALOTT01. Next base: position 22,498 of record JALOTT010000043.1, on the reverse strand, counting down.
GGGGGTCGCGCTATCCACCAGTGTCGCGCTACTATCAGGACCGCGCTGTGGATTCGGTGAATGTGGCCGATTACATCTTCACTTCGAGCACGTTTGTCCGGCAGTCGTTTCTGAAGCGGGGGTTTGATCCCGAGCGGTTGCTGTTTTGTCCGTACCCGGTGGACCTCAGTCTCTACCGGCCCGCGTCGGAGCCGCGCCCGGCCCAACGGCCGTTCACCATTCTCCATACCGGGGGACTGAGTCTTCGCAAAGGCGCCCCCTACCTGCTTGAGGCGTTTCGCCTGATCCGCAACGAGGTGACCAACGCCGTGCTGCGAGTGCGGCGACACATCCGAAACGATGCGGTGGACATTCTGCGACGGTATGCCGACCTGCCCATTGAATGGTCGGAAAGCCTCAGTCTGGAAGGGCACGTGCGGCGTTATCAAACCTCGGACCTGCTGCTCTTTCCGTCTGTCGAAGACGGCTTTGCCCAAGTGGTAGCCGAGGCGCTGGCCTGTGGTCTGCCCGTCGTCACCACCCCTAACACCGGGGCAGCGGACCTGATTCATCCCGGGGTGAACGGCGAGGTGGCACCGATCCGCGAGCCGGAGGCCCTCGCCCATGCGGCCCTGAAATGGTGGGAGCGCATCCGCGCCGGGGAACGCATTGGCGGCTTTGAAGAGTTGAAGCGCCGCCTGAGTTTTCAAGAGTTTGAGGCAAAGTTCATCGGCCATCTGGCCCGGCTGGGCATCCCCTCCTAAGGCTGACCAAGGCGTTGTGCCGCCTGAGGTTGTAACCCTCGCCGGGCGAAGTCTGTCAGGGGTGTGAGGCAAGTGTCATTTCCGCATCGTCGTGAGAAAAACTTGCATGACTCAAAAGACTATAATAAGAAATCCCTGTGACTCAAGCCATCTTCGGTTGCTCGCCTTGCATTTCGCGGATCGCGGAGATGTGTGGACTCCAAGGTCGCTGCAGGATGGGGTCTCCGTCGAAAGACATCGTTGGCGCGATTCAGTGCAGTGCTTTTGAAACAACGAAATAGGGACGCATCCGCTGCTGTAAAAACCTCCAAACGAAGTATCATCACCAACTTGATTTGACTAGCATCAAGCCGAAATTGCCAGGAATAATCCGGATGCTGCGGTTCAAGGTCTTTTACGGACTTTTGATGAGCCGCGGCTACGAACTAGCCACACTCGGCGATCAATCGTACGGGGTTCAGTGGACCATCTGTCCGAAACTCTTGAACGCGAACAGCGTCGTTTACAGCGGTGGTGTAGGTGAGGACATCTCCTTTGAACACGCCTTGGTCCAACGATTCGGCTGCAAGGTGGTGCTTTGCGATCCCTCTCCGACGGGCATCAAAACAATGGCGTTACCTCAGAATCAGTTACCCCAGTTCCAATTTCTTCCGGTGGGGCTCGCGGCAAGAAGTGGTAGCATCAAAATGGCGTCGCCGAAACCGGGCGACTTTTCTTGGTCGGCGCAGGCTGATGGCACCGCCACCACAGAATTCCCGTGCATGGACGTGGTCTCGCTGATGGGGGAAAATGGTTACAAGCACATTGATCTTCTCAAACTCGACATTGAAGGGTGCGAGTATGAGATCATTGATGACATCCTGGAGCGTAAAGTAAAGGTGAGACAACTCTGCGCTGACTTTGATTACGGATATGTTCGCGGAGTGCGCCGCAGCCAGGCAATCCGGGCGATGCTGAAACTGCGGGCCAACGGCTACCGTTTGGTTTCCCACGAAGCAGCCAACCACACTTTTATTTCGGAAGCCATATTTTGATCGAACGTATTCTTCCGCGCTGATCAGGTCTTCACGCTCGTAACTTGCCCAACCAACCCGCCATCAGATTGGGACAAAACAGGCGTTGCTTCAAAGCGGTCGCCCCAAAGCGCCGTCTCGTCGGCGCATTCCCGGATTTTGAACCCTCGTTCCTGCATCCACTTGAGACAATCCCGCTTGAGTTCCGGCGAGTGGGTTTCCACGAACAACCGCTTGAGCCCCCGATAATGTTCCTTCAATCCTTTTAGGACATCCATTTCGGCACCTTCCACATCTACCTTCAAAAAATCCGGCGGGGGCAACCCCTTCTTTTTGATCAGATCGTCAATGGAAACAATCTTGACCTCTATCCGTCCGGTCTTCTTCAGTCTTGGATCATGCAAACTGGACTGCAGTCGGCCTCCGCGAGGATCGTCCAAACAGTCAAACACCGCAGTTCCACTGTGGTCTCCCGCAGCCCACGGAAAGGCCTGCGAATTCCTCAAATTGCGATAATTAAGGGTACAGACCTCGAAATTAGCTGGCAACGGTTCAAATCCGTAGAAGGTGGATTGAGGATAGAACGTGGAAAAGTAAAGTGACGCTATGCCGATGTTCGCCCCCAGATCATAAATCACCTTCGGCAGATAGGGCGGGAGGCTGGGTGGGAGGATCGCAAACTGATGGCCAAAATACTCCGCAATGGTGTTTGCCTCCAAACCGTTGTCGCGCGCGCAGACTTTGAAGGTTCGCCCGCCGGGAACTTTGATGGCAAACGACAGAATCCGCTTCGGTGAATGCTTCGCCCAACCCCGAAAGGCCAGGGAAGGCTTGAGCGCCGTGTGGTAAAACAGCGCCAGCTTTTGCCTTGGGGCATTTCCCGCAGTTGCGGCAAACCGCATCAGGGAAAAGAATCTTTGAATGCGCATGGGGTGTTAAAGCAACGCCGCTGGCTGGTCACTCATGATGTTTCAGACACCGCTTAAATTGCGACCCGCTATCGGCAAAATGGTGGAATACAAACCGGTTTCACAAGCAAAATCTGAGTCTGCCCCTGGGTGCGGGCGGTTTTGTTCTAGCGGTTTTTGTCTTTCAAGCTTCTCCCCGTCCCGGGCCGAAGCTCATCCCCCGGCCGCGAACCGCGCCCGCAATCGTGACAGCCGTTCCCATCCCTCCTGTCGCATGCCGGCGGACAGCCCTAGCCGCCAAAAGCACAAGGCTGCGATGGTTCCGATGATCGAGCCGCTCACGAGAAATTGCGCCAGTGGCGACAGGTTTCGGGTCGGGTACCAAATGGCCACGGCGGCGATGACCATGCAAAGGAAGACGAGTGCAGGCGGGCGCAGCCAGTGGAAGAGAATCTCGCGCACATTGAGGTTGAAGTATTTCGTGCTGCGCCGCACTCCATACACGCCGCTGAAGAACAAGTTGGTCAGGATTCCCCCCAGAATCACGCCAGCCAGGCCAAGATGCGGAGCTAGTAACAACCCCAACCCCACAAAGAACACGCCTTCTGCAAAGTAGATGTACTTCATCGCCCCGACGTGCTTGGTGATGCACGCCAGGCCGATATGGCACCGGGTGCTGGCATAGACCATCAACGAGCAGGCCATCAGGATGTCATTCTCAATCGGCCAGGAAATGCGATCCAGCGTCCAGATTTTTAGAAAGGCACGATTGCAGAGCGCCATCGTTACCGCAATGGCGGCACTGGCCGAACCACTGAGAATGATCAGATCGCGAAAGCGCGTCTGCAAACGGGCCTTTTCCCCGCGCACCATCATTTCAGAGAAGGCCGCCAAGGAGAAGTCCAGCAGGCGATAGACGAGTTGTTGCGAGAGCATGAACAGCTTGGTAGCGATACTCCAGATGGCATTCGCTTCAAGTCCGAGAGTACGGGTTATGACCAAGGACTGACTTGCGGTGATTAATTGCAAGCCGATGGCGACGAGGAACAGGTCAGTACCGTAGAAGAATAATTCCTTGAACGTGGCACGATTGGGCCGTCCCCAGCGGCCTCGGGCCGGAAACAGTCGCAATCGCCAGGTTTGCCACAAAGTAAAGATGCCGTTGAATGCAACGGTGGCACCGCCGCCCAGCAACATGCTGTAAAGCCCCCAACTGGAGGTAAATCCCACCCACAACCCCACCAATCCCACCGTAATAGCGGCCAGGTTGGAGTAGTTGCAAATGTCGTAACGCTGGTGCGCTTGCAAAATGAAGGAGAAGATGCGCATCACAAATGAGAGAGCCACCATCACACACTGCCAGATCACCAATTGTCGGAACACCGACCAGTATTCCGTTTGCACATCCATCCATTGCGGCAGCCAGTAACTGATCAGCCCGCCGCTCCCCGCGATGATCAATCCCTGCACCAGCAACACGAGCAGGCCGGTTTGAATCACCGCGCCGTATTTCGTGGAGACGGGATCATCTTTATGATCAATCAGGATGCGCGCTACGGCGCCGGACATGCCCAAATCCACCACCAGCATGTTGAAGTTGCAAACCTGGGTGACCAGAATCCAAAGCCCGAATTCCTTCTTGGAGAGGTAGTGCAGGGCCAGCGGCACGGACGCGAGCGTGTAAAGCACATTGGCCGCAATCAACGCATAACCAGAAAATAACGAATGGGCAAAGCGCTTAAAACGTGACATGCAGCTTGGACGACCGCGCCGCCGCCTGGTTAAATGATGCTGTATTTGTCGCGATTCGCACGGGCCGTTAGACTGGCAACATAGACTCGGAGCATCAATTCTTTTCCGCTCCTCGGCCACGGACAGAAAATTCAGATTTCAGAACGGCTGACGCCCGCCTAGCCGCCGGCTACATGGCCTACTCCGCCACACATCCTGCGCAGACGGTTGCATCCGGCATCTTAGTGCCGTTGCGATGCTACGCTGAATTTGAATCGTAATGGGGTTCGCTTGTCCCCAGCGGTTGAATCGTCGTGCGGGCATCCGGTTGCGCGCGCTAAGGACTTAGGTTGGCAAGCTATTCAGCACTTCCGGTTTGCCCCTGTCCCGGTCGACTTGTAATCTCCTTCCCCGTGAACCGCTGGATGCCATTGCTGGCCCTGCTGACCCTGACGCAATCTTTGTTTGCGGCTCAGGGAGTGTATTATGCCGCCACGAATCTGTGGAAGGCCCACATCGGGTGGGGCAGCCAGTCGTCTCCCGCCTTGGGCAGCAACGGGGACATTTACGTCGGCACCTGGAATGGGGATTTGATCGCCTTCAAACCGGATGGCGCGGAGTGCTGGCGGTTCAAAACCGGCTTCGAGATTGCCTCTTCCCCAGCCGTCGGCACGGACGGCACGGTTTATGTGGGGTGTCGGGATCGGAGATTATATGCGGTGGACCAGCACGGACGCAAGCGATGGACCTTCAAGACTGGCGGGTGGGTGGATGCGTCCGCCGCCATCGGTGCGGATGGAACAATTTATTTCGGTTCGTGGGACAAACAGTTTTACGCGCTCAACCCCGATGGCTCGAAGAAGTGGAAATTCGCCACGGGCGGGCCGATTGTTTCCTCGGCGGCGATTGACGCCAGCGGCGTGGTCTATTTCGGCTCGCATGACCGGAAGTTTTACGCGCTTAACCCTGATGGAACGAAGCGCTGGGAATTCGCGACGCGCGGCGCGATCACTTCGTCACCGGCGGTCGGACGCGACGGGGAAATCTATTTCACGTCGGTGGACGGAAAGTTTCACGCGTTGCATCCCAATGGCACGCCACGTTGGAATTTGCAGACGGGCGGCATCACGCGTTCGTCGCCGGTGCTGGCGGCGGACGGGACGATTTATGTTTCGGTAAATCAAACGCATTGCGCAATTTCGCCGGAGGGAAAGCTCAAATGGCAGCGCGGCTTCTGGCATCCTCAACCGGGTTCTTTTGGCGAGTCTGCGGCGGCCGTCCTTGGCAATGGTTCGGTGGTCTTCACCGGCGGTGATGGGTATGTGATGACGGTGCCCAGTGACGATGGCGCGCGGGAGTGGATATGGAATTTCTGGCTTTTCTCCACTTATTCGTCGGTGGTGGTGGGCCGGGCCGGAGACATTTACGCGATGGGCCTGGGTAGGGAGCTTTACGCCCTCAGGAATTCCGTGCCGCTGGCGGAGAGTCCGTGGCCGATGTTCCGGGCCGACCCGCAGCACACAGGTCGCGTAAGGGGACGGTAGCGCGCCACCCAACCGGGTGCGCCGTGGGGGAATTTAAGACCGGCAAAACGCGGCAAAGGGCGTTTGACTATTTCCAGGGCTTTCTCTATTTTTCAAAACCAGTAAACCAAGCGTTCAACCGATAACTTTTACCTGAACCTATGCCGCCCAAAGCATCCGAAAAACCCGCCGCCGACTCCAAAGCCGCGGACGCCGCCAAAGCCGCCTCGCGCGACCGCGACCTCGACGCCGCCATCTCCACCATCACCAAAGCCTACGGCGAAGGCAGCATCATGCGCCTGGGGACCGCGCGGGCGCTGAGCAAAATCGAGGTCATCCCCACCGGTTCGCTGGCGATGGACCTCGCGCTGGGCGTGGGCGGCATACCGCGCGGACGCGTCGTGGAGATTTTCGGGCCGGAATCCTCCGGCAAAACCACGTTGATGTTGCACGTCATCGCCAACGCGCAGAAGCACGGCGGTTTGGCGGCGTTCATTGACGCTGAGCACGCGCTTGATCCCGGTTACGCCAAGAAACTCGGGGTGAACCTCGACGACTTGCTCGTGTCGCAGCCCGACAGCGGTGAAGAAGCGCTGACGATTTGCGAAACCCTCGCCCGTTCAGGCGCGCTCGATGTCATCGTCATTGACTCCGTTGCCGCGCTGGTGCCGAAGGCGGAGCTTGAAGGCGCGATGGGCATGGCCACGATGGGCATGCAGGCGCGCTTGATGAGCCAGGCGCTGCGCAAACTCACCGCCATTCTCGCCAAGGCCAAGACCACTTGCATCTTCACCAACCAGATGCGCGAGAAAGTGGGCGTCATGTTCGGCAATCCCGAGACCACGTCCGGCGGCAAGGCGCTGAAGTTTTACGCCAGCGTGCGCATTGACATCCGGCGCAAGGACACGCTCAAGGACGCGGCGGGCAACGCCGTGGGCAATCACGTGAAGGTGAAGATCGTGAAGAACAAGGTCGCGCCGCCGTTTGCCGAGGCCGAGTTCGACATCATTTACAACCACGGCATCAACAAGGAAGGCAGCATCCTGGACGTGGGCATCGAGTCCGGCGCCGTGGACAAGAAAGGCGCGTGGCTGCAATTTGCCGGGGAACTGATCGGCCAGGGCAAGGAGGCCGCGCAGAAGGCGCTCGCCGAAAATCCGGCGTTGGCGCAGAAGATCGTGGACGCCATCCTGGCCAAACGGGCGGCGGCGGTTTCTGCGGCGTGAAGCAATGCTCATTTTAGCGCCGCTGAAGCAGGCGTTTAACGCGGCGAGAATTTGTGGTAAGGCGAGGCGGAAAAGGCAAAGTGCCCTGGTCCGGCTGAAGCCGGCTTGCCGGCGGGCGCAAAATGATTTGCCCCGGCGCGGTTGGGAGTTAAACTGCGGGCATGAAGTCAGAACGGCCGGGCCAACCGAAGTCGCCAACGACACGAGGTGGCCGCGCTATGCAGAGTCAATGAACCAACATTACAAAAGCAAAAATCTATGAAGAAATCACTTGTCTCCCAGCTATGTTTTTCTCTGGCATTGTTCAGCCTCGGCGTGATCAATGCCGCGGCGGGTTATGTTTCGCCCAACATTGCGCCGCGGGCAACGGCGGCGTACCGCTTGCCGCCCGTGCCGCCCGCCCCGGTGCCGGGCGAATGGTTGGTTACGAAATATGCCGACGCCGGCCCCGGCTCGCTGCGGCAAGCCATTTCGAAAGCGGCGCCCGGCGATACGGTCGTGACCATCGCCGGACTGGGCATTGTCAATGGCCGCGCGCTCAACGGCGATGGCTTCAGCGACAATCTCGGTGGCGGCATTTTCAACGAAGGTTCGCTGACGGTGAGCAATTGCCTCATCGCCGGCAACACCGCCCCGACGGAGTCCGTGGGGAATGGCTTCGGCGGCGGCATCTTCACCCTCGGCCCGTTGACGGTGCTCAATTCCACGGTTCGCGGCAACGAGGCGAGCTACGCGGGCGGCGGCATTTGCACTTTCAAAAGCGACAACGTCCGGCTGGAGGGTTGCACTATCAGCGGAAACTTTGCCGGCATCCAGGGTGGCGGAGTGAACTTCCAGGGGCTGGCTGCCAGAATTAAGAATTGCACCATCAGCGGCAATCGAACTCCGGCGGATGGGACGGCAAGCGCGTTGCTGCACCTGGTGTTCGAAAACGAAGCCGCCACCCTCGACCTGACCGCCTGCACGATTGCCCGCAATTATGGAAACCCCAATGGCGCCATCGTCATGGCCGCACTGCCCGGCAATCCGGGAAGCAAAACGCGGATGATTGGAACGCTCGTTGCCGGGAACGCGGCGCCGAATTTTTTCATGGACGGCAATCCGGTTTTTCAATCGCTCGGCAATAATCTCGACAGCGACGGCACGAGCGGGCTGTTGAATGGTGTCAACGGCGACCTCGTTGGCACCGGGACGGCGCCGTTGGATGCCCGGATCGGGCCGCTGTGGAACTATGGCGGGCCGACCTGGACTCATGCGCTGTTGTTTTGCAGTCCCGCCGTGGACGCCGGAGCGTGTCTGGACGTGGACGGCAATCTATTGCCAACGGATCAACGCGGGCTGCCGCGCCCGCAAGGCGCGGCCTGTGACATCGGCGCGGTTGAAACTCAACTGCCCCGCCATTATTAAGCTTGCGCTGTCCAGGTTTTAGGGCTTATTTGCGCCGGTTAGTTGAAATGGCAAAACGCCATCAGTTCGATGCAGAAGAATACATGAAGCCACAACCGACGGGGGTGTCTTGAGCCGCCCTTACTCTCCACGCAGTTTTTCTTCTCCCGGCTCGTTCGTCAGGATCAACGGCAAAATCCGCGCCCGCGAAGTCCGTGTCATCGGTATTGACGGCAAACAGCTCGGCGTCATCACGCTCAATGAAGCGCTCGCCCAGGCCCGCGCCAACGGGGTGGACCTGGTGGAAATCGCGGCCACCGCCACGCCGCCCGTGTGCCGGCTGGTGGACTTTGGGAAATACCGTTACGAACAGGCCAAGAAGGACAAGGAATCCAAGAAGCATCACCACGCCTCGCAGGTCAAGGAAGTCCAGCTCAGCCCGCGCATTGACCCGCATGACCTGGGCATGAAGGTCGGCCGGGCGATTGATTTTCTGTGCGAGGACATGAAGGTCAAGGTGGTGCTCAAATTCCGCGGACGCGAAATGGCCCACACGGAGTTCGGCTTCCAGGTGGTGAAAAAATTTCTCGACGCCGTCGCGGCCTTCGGGCATCCGGACTTCGAACCGAAACTGATTGGCCGCGGCATCAACGCGATGGTCAGTCCGCTGCCCCGCAACAAACGCGCGAAAAATCCGCGCGAAACCGGGGGCGTGCCCGGACCGATCCAGGTGCCGCTGCCGGAAGAAAACCGCGACCCGCCGCCGGCCGCCGGGCCGCCGCCAGCCGGGTCGCCCAAATCGGTTGCGGCCAGGCAACCGCCCCCGGCCTTCGGGCACAACCCATTCGCCACACTCGACCTCCCCATTGACAAGAACCCGCCGGCGGAATCGTAGCGCCGTTCTTTTCGTCCTCGCCCGCGTTCCCATCCTTCGTCCTCGATTTCCCGTTTTCGATTACGAGGACGAGGGGTCGGATTTCGGCAGTGAGTAAAATTCTGTTCTTTCTGATTGACCAACGCCCCGGCGTGTGTCGAGATGATAATCTATAACGTGGGTTTTAGTCAGATGGCCAAAGCTGCAATCAGAAACGGGAAACGGACGCGCGCCGGCGGCGCGACCAGGTACGACGCGCACCACAAGGTGCTTTCCCAAACCTACGGCGCGTTCGCCGACTTGCGCCGCGAACTGTCCGACTCCAAAGCCGCCGTGTCGGAACGCGAGGAAATTCTGGGCAGCTTCGCCGTCTGCCCCGATTCACAGCGCGCCTGGCTGCTGCTCGAGGATTACTTCGAGAAATTGTCGCTGTCGCGCCGGGATTTTCCCGCCACGGACTGGTGGCCGCGCGTGCTGGCGGCGACGGGCAAGGCGCGCCTGGAGGAGGTCGCCTTTCTGTTTCTGCGGGCCAGCCGCTCGCTGCCCAATGAACTGACGCCGCACGCCAACCTCGAACGGTTCGCCGAGGTCGAAGCCGCCGCGCAGGGGGAAAAAATGGTCCAGGAACTCGAACATTGGCTGCTCCCGCCGGCGACGCCGCATCTGGACACGCCGCGCGCGACCTTGCGCGTGGTCTGCCAGCCGCGGAGAGCCGAAGCCACCAGCGGGGAAACCAGTGCGATTTTACGCGGCCAGCCGCAACCTGATGCGGAGCATCCCGCGCGGTTTTGCTTGGGCGTGCAATTTTACCTGTTCCGTCCGCGCACCGGCGAGCGGCCGCGCACGTTGCGGGACATGATTGACCTGGTAACGCGGGCGGCGCATGAACAGGAATTGTTTCCGCCCGCCGATTGGGAATTCATCCAATGGCTCACCAACACGCACCGCTCGCGGCGGGATGGCGACGATACGCTCGTTTTGTCGGACCTCGAATTACTGCACTGGCTGGCGCGGTGGGGACACACGCCGCGGCTGGTGGCGGCGGCGGACGGGCAACCGCTGCAGTTTCACGGCCAGGTCGCCGAGTTGACGCCGCATCTGGAGAACGGCGACAAGGAACTTTCGTTCACGCACCGGCTCACGGGGCCCGGTGGCGAGAGTCACCCGCTTGGCGACGTGAAGTTTTTCACCGCGCAACCGCCGCTGGCGTTGGTCGGCCACACGTTTTACCTCCTGCGCAACGCGCCGCCGTCGGCGCTTATCGAATATTGGGCCGGCCAGCCGGCGGTGGCGGTGCGGCGGTTGAGCCACCGCCTGCTGACCCACTTGCGGCGCACGCAATCGAACCACGGCGTGGACTGGGAACAACTGTGTGTGGCGCATCCGGCCACGCCGCAGTTCGTGCTCGAACTGCTGGATGAAACCGTGCGGGTGCGATTGCTGGCGAAAAGTCTGCGCGACCAGAGCGTGTGGTGCTGGAACGGCCACGAGTGGCAGCCGAACGAGCGGAAGAAGCACGGCGCGGATAAACCGGAAATTCTTGACGATCCGCGTCTCGAACCGGCCACCCAATGGTTGCGCAAGCTGGACTGGTTCACGCCCGAGCCGGGCCTTTGGGTGGGCGATGCGAACGAGAATTGTCTCGGCACGCTCGCGCACGCGTGGTTGGAGCGGCCCAACGACGCCGAATTTCTTGGCAACCCGGCGTTTCACCGCTTGTTCCTCACGCCGCGCCGGCTCAAGCCGAAGTTGATCGTCAAGGGTAGCGGCATTGACTGGCTGGCCGTTTCCGCGGAATGGGAGGCCGAGGGAATGAAGTTGAGCAAGTCCGACCTCGAACGGCTCGCCAGCGCCACGGGCCGCTTCGTCAAACTGCCCAACTCCGGCTGGGTTGAACTCGATACCGACGCCGTGCAAGGCGCGCACGAGGCGATGGCCGACCTCGGGGTGGACGGCCTTATCGCCGTGCCGCAGAAGATCGGCATGGAAAACGTCGCGCATCTGGACGCGGAGGAATTTTCGTGTTTTGCCGATTCGCCCGAAGCCCAGGCGCTGCGCACCCGGGTTCAGGATTTCAAAGGGGTTCCCTCCGTGGCCATTCCCGCCGGCGTGCAGGCCGAGTTGCGCCCGTATCAAAAGGACGGCTTCGATTTCCTCTGCCATCTCACGCAAATCCGGCTCGGCGGCATTCTCGCCGACGACATGGGCCTGGGCAAAACGCTGCAAACGCTCGGCTGGCTGGCCTGGCTCAAAGAGCGTCATCGCAAAGACCCAAAGCCGTCACTTGTCATCTGCCCCGCGTCCGTGCTGCACAACTGGCGGCGCGAGGCGGAACGTTTTACGCCCGGCCTCAAGGTGCTCGTGCTCGAAAGCGGCGCGGCACGGCACAACCTGCGCAAACAAATTCCCCAACACGACATCATTGTGACCAACTACGCGTTGCTGCGGCGCGATCTGGAGGAGTTGCAAAAGTTCGATTTCCGCGCGGCGATTCTCGACGAGGCGCAGTTCATCAAGAACCCCGGCGCGCAGGTCACGCAATCCGTCACGCAACTCAAGTCCGAAGCCCGCCTCGCCCTCACCGGCACACCGTTGGAGAACCGGCTGCTCGATTTGTGGAGCATCGTGGATTTCATCCAGCCCGGCTACCTCGGCAACCAGGAACAGTTCGTCGAAACCTACGAGCCGAAAGGGGAAAACGCCGAAAGCGAACAACGCATCGCCCGCAAACGTCTTTCCGCGAAGCTGCGTCCGCTGTTGCTGCGCCGCCTGAAGAAGCACGTCGCCAAAGATTTGCCCGACCGCATCGAACAACGCCGCGATTGCCCGCTCGGCGACGACCAACGGAAACTTTACCTCGCCGAACTGCGCCGCAGCCGCGACCAGATCATGCAGGCCGTCGCCACGCAGGGCCTCAACAAGAGCAAGATGCACGTGCTGGCCGCGCTCACGCGCCTGCGCCAGGTTTGCTGCCACCCGCAACTCGTCGGCAACGACTCGCCGAGCGGCAAGACGGAGACGCTTTTTGAGTTGCTCGACCCGCTGATCGCGGAAGGACAAAAAGTTCTGGTCTTCAGCCAGTTCGTCCAGATGTTGCAACTGCTCGAGAAGGAATGTCGTCAACGGCAGATCAACACGCACATCCTCACCGGCAAGACCAAGGACCGGCAGGAAGTCGTCAACGCCTTCCAAACCGACTCGAAACCCGGCGTGTTCCTCTTGAGTCTGCGCGCGGCCGGAACCGGATTGAACCTGACCAACGCCAGCTACGTGGTGCTTTACGACCCGTGGTGGAATCCGGCGGTGGAGGCGCAGGCCATTGACCGCTCGCACCGCATCGGCCAGACGCGCACCGTCAACGCCTACCGCCTCATCGCACCCGGCACCGTCGAGGAAAAAATCTGGGAACTGCAACAAAGCAAGGCGCAGACGATTGCCGACGTGCTCGGGGAAGAAGGCTTCGCCCGCAGCCTGTCGAAGACGGATTTGGAATACTTGTTTGCGGAGGAATGATTGCGGGCGTTTTACCTTGAACCAAGGGAGGGGAGTTTTTTTGACGGCGGGACATCCGCCTTCGCTTCACTCTGGCGCGACCGGGAATGGCCGGCGTCACGCCTTGGCGAGTTTTTTAGCGCAGAAGTTGTTGAGGCTTTCCCCGGCGGCCAGGGCTTTGGCGGCTAAGCGGCGGTGAATAGCCGGTTCGACGCGCAACACAAACTTGCCGCTGAAATCTTTTTTACCCAGCGGTTCGGGCAGGGCGTGGCCGTCCGCGTGAATCAGTTCAAGCATTTCCTCGACGGCCTGACACAATTCCGCATACACCCGCACCTCGTCGCTGCCGTGAACGCCGCCGGCCATAATTTCCGGGCAGCGGCCAATGAAGCATTTATCCTCATCGCTCCATTCCACGAACTTCGCGTAGCGCGCGGTTTGTTCTTTGATCTGTTTGCGTGTCATAACTCAATTATCTTTCACGGCGACCAGTGCGCGGCGCAGGTCGCGTTCCTGATAATGCTTGGCATCTTCGCCCGCGCCGCCGCTCATCGTCACCCGCAGCCCTTTCGGATGCGTAAAGTTCCGATGGCTGCCCTTGCCGCCCCGGTTCAGGAATCCGGCCTTTTCCAAGTCGGCAATCAGTTGTCGCACTTTGCGCGGCATTTCAGTATCAAAGTGGTATCACAAGCCGCTTGTGGTCGTCAAGGGTAACGGGAATGTCGGGCGCGGTTTTGTTCATGGGGACCTGCGGGGACGCAACCTGAGCGCCGCCTGAAGCCTGATAAATGGCCAGTCTGGAAGGCGGGAGACAATTCGGCTTTCAAAATTTTCTGTTACCGCCGCGCCAATTGGCTATGATACGCTTCGATTGAGTTCATGAAGCCATGAGCAAACTGCTGCTAATTGACGACGAGGAGGACGTGCAATACTCGTTCCGGCGGATTTTTGATTCGCCGGAAATCGAACTGGCCACCGCTTCCAGCGGCGAGGAAGGGCTGAAACTGATTCCCAAATTCAAGCCTGACCTCGTGCTCATGGACATTCGCATGGGCGGCGGCATCAACGGCCTCGAAACCCTCCGCCGCATCCGGCAGATGGATTCCAAGCTCCTCGTCATCCTCATGACCGCCTACGGCACCACGCAAATGGCCATCGAAGCGATGAAGCTCGGCGCTTACGATTACCTGCTCAAGCCGTTCGACGTGCCGAAGCTGAAGGACATCGTTGCCAACGCGCTCAAAGCCGCGCGGGACATGAAACAGGTGGTATCGTATCAGCCGCTGCTCGAATCGGAGGATTACGATCTCGGCATCGTGGGGCGCAGCGAGGGGATGCAACAGGTGTTCAAAGTCATCGGCCAGCTCGCCGCGTCCGACGCCACCGCGCTCATTACCGGCGAAAGCGGCACGGGCAAGGAACTGGTCGCCCGCGCGATTTATCATCACGGCAAACGCAGCGGTCAGTCGTTCCTCGCCATCAATTGCGGGGCCATCCCGGAGCAATTGCTCGAAAGCGAATTGTTCGGTCACGAACGCGGCGCGTTCACCGGCGCGACGATGCAACGCGTCGGCAAATTCGAGCAATGCAACAAGGGCACAATCTTCCTCGACGAAATCGGCGACATGACGCCCGCGACGCAGACGAAAATTCTGCGCGTGCTGCAATCCGGCACCTTCGAGCGCGTAGGCGGCAACCAGCCGATCAAGGTGGACGTGCGGGTCATTGCCGCCACGAACAAACCGCTGGAACAAGCCGTCGCCGCGCGGCAGTTCCGCGAAGATTTGTTTTACCGGCTGAACGTGGTGCGCATCCACATTCCGCCGTTGCGTGATCGGCGCGAGGACATTCCACTATTGGTGAATTATTTCCTGAAGAAGTTCGCCCGCGAGCATCAGCACGCGCCCAAGTCTGTCGCCACGAACGTCATCAAAACGCTGGAAAAATATCACTGGCCCGGCAACGTGCGCGAACTGGAGAACGCCGTCCGCCGCGCCCACGTCATGGCCAAGGGTGACGCGATCTTGACCGGCGATCTGCCGCCGGAAGTCACCGGACAACCCGGCGTTGGCGCGCCAATGCCGTCAGCGGCCAGCGATATTGCGGCGAATGACGCGGCGGCGCTGGCGCGCCAGATGTTTCAGTTGGCGCGGCGCGATCCGAAGTTGAAAATCATCCCGACCGTGGAGCGGGAACTGGTCATTCAGGCGCTCAAGGAGTCGGACAACAACCAGGTTCACGCCGCGAAGCTGCTCGGCATCACCCGCGCCACGCTGCGCAAGCGCATTGAGAAATTCGGCATCCAGCGCGAGTTGAAAATCCAGTGACGCCCAGCGTCCAGAAACCAGTTGATATCCGCGCGCGGATTATCAATATTCCCACCCATGAAAATGAAACCGACTACGATTGTAATTTTACTTGGCCTGATCGCCGCGACCGTTGCGCCGGCCGAGGACACAAAACCTTTCAAGAACGAAAAGGAAAAAGTCAGCTATGCCATCGGCATGACCTACGGCAACAGCTTCAAGCGAATGGACGTGGATGCGGACTACGACTGGCTGTTGCGCGGCATCAAGGATGGGCAGGCCGGCGGGACCGCGCTGTTGAGCGAGTCGGAGATGCGTGAAGTGCTCATGAAATACCAGCAGGAATTGACGGCAAAGCAGCAGGAGAAACAGCGTCAGCTCGGGGAGAAGAACCGCAAAGAAGGCGAAGCTTTTCTGGCCGCCAACAAGGACAAGCCGGGGATAATCACGCTCGCCAGCGGCCTGCAATACACGATCCTCGCCGACGGCGACGGCGCTTCGCCCAAGCCGGAGGACACCGTGACCGTGAACTATCGCGGCACATTGCTGGACGGCACGGAGTTTGACCGCTCGCCCACGAATCAGCCCGCTTCCTTCGCCGCCAACGGCGTCATCCGCGGCTGGACCGAGGCGCTCACGCGCATGAAGGCCGGCTCGAAGTGGAAGTTGTTCATCCCCTTCGACCTCGCGTACGGTCCGATGGGGCGCCAGCCGAAAATCGGTCCCAACGCCACACTGCTCTTTGATGTGGAACTGGTCTCGTTCAAATCGCCGGCGCCTGTCGCGGCGACCAACCCCAATCCCCCGCTCACCAGCGACATCATCAAGGTGCCCTCGCTCGAAGAAATGAAGAAGGGCGCCAAGATCGAAACCATCAAGGCCGAAGACGTGGACAAGTTGCAGAAGCAACAACAGCCGGCCCAACCGGACAAGGACAAGAAGTAGCCGGCTGGCCAAATCTGGAGCGCCGGCCCGCCGGTTCCGGCCCAGATCGCAGCAAACGAACGCAGCGGAACGGAAAGGGGTTCACCGACCAACTTCCTCGACGGCTTTGCGACAATACCACTTGACCGCATCCGACATCGCGGGTTGGAGCGAATCGAGTTCGGCGGTGGAACACCAACGAATGTCATGATGTTCGTCCGCGGCGAGCGTCACCCTGCCATCCTTGGGTCGCGCCCAATAAATCATGCCGATGTGTTCGTGCGTGGGGTTGATGCGGTGAATGTCGAGAAAACGCGGGGCGATAAGCGCGCGGGTGCTGGGCGAAGTCGTGGGTGGGCGTTCGCCAAGCAACTCGACTTCCAACCCGCTTTCCTCCTTGGCTTCGCGCAACGCCGCCTGCTCCGGGTCTTCGTCCAGTTCGATGTGCCCGCCGAGCGGCAGCCATTTGTCGAGTTTGCGGTGGTGTATCAGCAAAACCTTGCCGTTCTGGACAACGAAGATGGCGACGGTGAAATCTATCTTTTCGTGGATGTGAGCCATGCTCTCAAACTTCTTTGGCTTTTACGGCTCCGGCAACGTAATCAACGACACTTTGAAATGTGCGCATCTTTTCGGCGGCTGCATTTGGGATTGTTATTTCAAACTCCTTTTCGATTTCGATCACATATTCGACTGTAGATAACGAATCCATCGCATCCATCCGCAAGTCCTCGACAAGGCGGTCGTCCGGCTGCATTTGCGAAAGGTCAACAGCGATATGTCGGGAAAGAATTTGCCGTAGTCTAGCCGCAAATTCAGCGCGGTCGGGTGGGAAGAAATGTTGTCCAAATTCTGAATCGTTCAAGTTCGGGCGACCAGCCATGTGAACGATTGCGCACTGTTTTTCCGTCTTATCACTCAATTTGATTGCAAAGTATCCGCAACCTATAGCGCCCAGAAAGAAAAGCAGGCTGAAATACCACGGGAATGACCAGCCCAAATTTGCCGGTATCTTTCCCGAAGAAAGCAGGAACATGGCACAGCTAACCAACACCAAAACGATCTGCGTCAAATTCAGAAGTAGCTCTCGTCTAATAGTCATACAGTCCGCTGTCCTTCGTGTAACCACCACCGCCCGCACCACCTTCCGGCCCGCCCATTAGATCGCCGAGCACGTCGCCCATGTCGGCTTCGATTTTTTCCGGGTCTTCGCCGGCTTCGAGACGCTTGATGGCGATGTCCATCTCCTTGGGCATCGAGCCAGGCGGCATGAGGTCTTTCATTTTCTTCATCATGTGGGCCATGTGCTTCGGGTTGTTTTCGTCCAGACTTTCCATGTCCCGCTCCATCTCCATCATCGCGCGCTCGACCCGTGGGTCATCCATGTCCGGCATTGGCGGTCCGCCGGCTTCGTTCTCGACCGGGGAGGCGGATTCCTTCAAGCCTTTGCTCATGGCGAAACGGCTGACTTCCTTCTTCAACTTTTTGTTGCCGCACTTGGGGCACACGGGCAGGCGGTCGGGCTTCACGCGCTTCGAGAGGAAGCTGAAAACCCGGCGGCATTTCGGACAGGCGAATTCGTAGATCGGCATTTCGATTTACGATTTACGATTTACGATTTACGCGCGAGAATAAAATGAGTCCGCGAAACCCCAACGGACTCGTAAATCAGCGGCGGCTACTTCAACCGGTCAAAACTCTTTTGCAAGATCTGCCAGTCCTTGAGCCCTTGGACTTGTTCGCTCTGGGTCCTGATGATTTCCGCCTCCCTCGCGTTTTTCGTTGGGCGGCTGATTTTGTAAAAGATGCCGAAGTGGCCGGGGAAGGGTTCGCCCGCCAGCTTGTAAGCCGCGTCCTCGTCCATCACGTCGTGGTTGGACGGCACGAGGTTGAACGTGCCGCCTTTGCGCGGGTTGGCGGCGTCGAACGCGCCTTCGTAAAACTCCACGCACTCACTGAGACACTCGATAAAGCTGAACCCGTCGTGGTCCATCGCCGCTTCCATCATCTGCAAAACGTGATTGGGATTCGTGCTTGTGGTGCGTGCCACGAAGGTGGCGCCGGCGGAAATCGCCTGCTTCAAAGGATTGATCGGCTGATCCACCGCGCCCCATTGGTCGGTTTTGCTTTTGAATCCGAGCGGCGAGGTGGGCGAGGTTTGTTTTTTGGTCAGGCCATAAACCCAGTTGTCCATGACCACGAGCGAGAGCTTGATGTTCTTGCGCGCGGTGTGATTGAAGTGATTGCCGCCGATGGAAAACGCGTCACCATCGCCGCTGAACGCGAAGACGTGCAAGTCCGGTCGCGACAGGGAAATCCCGCTCGCAAATGGCAGCGCGCGACCGTGAATGAAGTGCGCGCCGTGTGCCTGCACGAAATACGGGAAACGGCTGGAGCAGCCGATGCCGGAAATGGTCGTGATTTTCTCGTGCTCCAGCTTGCGCTTCTCGATGAGCTTGAAGTAAAGCGCGAGCACGGAAAAATCGCCGCAGCCCGGACACCAAGTGGGATGGTCGGCCGCGAGTTCTTTTTTGGTCAGCCCTATGCGCCCGGCGGCGGGCAGCGCCGGCACCGTGACACTGATTCCGCCGCGCGCGGGAATTTCTGTGAAGTTTTCGCTCATGGGAAGTTCGTTAAAGCGGTGAATCGTTAAATCGTGTTCCGTGTTGGCTTCAGGGTTTTATCACGGCGGCCAGGTTGGTTTTGACGAGTTCAAGGATTTCTTTGACCTTCCAGGTCAGGCCGTCGGTCTTGTTGATCCCGCGAATGCGCGGGTCCGCGTAACGCGCCCGCAGCACGGCGGCGAGCTGACCGTAGCCGTAAAGCCCTTCGTCGTTCATCTCCACCACGAAGACGTGATGGAAGCCGGAGAAAATATTTTTCAGCCCGTTCGGCAGCGGATTGATGTGCCGGACGTGCAGCGCGGAAATGCTGTCGCCAGTAGCGCGGGCGCGGTCCACGGCTTCCTTGATCGGGCCTTGCGTCGAACCCCAGCCCACGAGCAGCACGTTGCCTTCGGGCGGGCCATAAACTTTGGGCACCGGCAACGAGGCCGCGAGCGCCTGAAGTTTCTTGCGGCGCTTGGCGGTCATCTGCGCGTGCAACTTGGGCGAGCCGGTCGGATGACCCATCTCGTCGTGTTCCAAGCCCGGGGCAATCGGATACTTGCCGCTGAGAATGCGAGTGCCGGGGACAACGCGCTTCACGATGCCGTTGGGCGCAGACAAATCGTAAGGCTTGTAGTCGGCCACCGGTGTCAAATCCGGCGTGAGGTCCTGACAGATTTCTTCAAGCTTCGGTTCCGTGAACGCCTCGATGCGGGTGGCGATGGCCTGGTCGCTCAGGATGACGACCGGCACGTTGTATTGGGTCGCGATGTTCACGGCTTCAATCGCGGTGTAGAAACAATCCTCGACATTCGCCGGGGCGAGGACGACGCGCGGCGCGTCGCCGTGGCCACCGAAACAGGCGATGGACAGGTCAGATTGCTCGACGTTGGTGGGCATGCCAGTGGAAGGCCCGCCCCGCTGAACGTCACAAACAATCAGGGGAATTTCCGCATTTACCGCCCAACCGAGGGCCTCCGTCTTGAGCGAAATGCCCGGCCCGCTCGAACCGGTCACGGCAACACGACCGGCGTAGCTGCCGCCGATGGCCATGGAAATCGCGGCGATCTCGTCTTCGGTCTGCACAAAAGTGCCGCCGTATTTCGGCAATTCGCGCCGCAGCAATTCCATCACTTCCGTCCACGGGGTTATGGGATAGCCCGCGCCGAAACGCACTCCCGCAGCGATCAACCCGAAGCCGAGCGCTTCGTTGCCGTTCATGACAACCTGTTGACCTTCGCGGTTTTGACTTTCGGCGAACTTGAAAGTCTCGATGATGCCGCCGATCGAGTAGGAATATCCGGCGTGGAAAGCGTTCAACGCGTTTTTCACGATGCTCTGGTCCTTGCCGCCAAAGCGTTCCATGATCAGCTTCTCGAGTTTTGGCACGTTCAAGTCGAACATGCGCGCGACGAGGCCGAGCGAATAAATGTTCTTGCCCTTGTCCTTGGCCGTGCCGCCAATGGCCTCGACCGTCAGGCTCGAAATCGGAATGCCGACATGGCGATAGGCGTTCTTCCACTCGGCCCTCGACTCAACGTGGTCGGCATCGTAAAGGACGATGCCGCCTTTTTTCAGCGAGCCGACGTGTTCTTCGTAAGAGTGCTGGTAAAACGCGAGCAGCACGTCCGCTTCGTCGCCGGCGCTGAGGACTTCGCCCGAGCCGATGCGCACCTGAAAAATTGAAGGGCCGCCGGAAATAGTGGGCGGGATCGTCATGAACGTCATGACTTCCTGCTCGCTGCGCCCGGCCAGGCGCGCGAGGAAGCCCCCGATGGCCTGGATGCCGTCCTGCGAATTGCCGGCGATGCGGATGACCGCTTCGGAGACTTTAGAAACTTTTGATGCGCCGTTTATTGTCCGAGCGGTCAGGGTTGCGTCACTCATGGAACATCAAAACACAATTTTGCTTCGTTTCGCGACAAGGCGAGAAAACCGCTGAAGGAACTCAGCGTGACCACCGTTGCTCAAGCACATTATCACTCACACGCGCCGCGTCAATTTCTTATCGTGAATTTATCTCATTGAACACCTGCGACTTAGGCCGATGTTTGTCGTCGTGTCACAGTGGAGAATGTTGACTATTAAGGCTCATTATCCCGAAGTTGGCAGCGTTAACCTTTGATTTTCCGCGTGGGCGCGCTGGCAGATGAATTCGAGCGCGTCGGCCACGCCGTCACCGTGCGAATATTCGCTCACAAATCCTTGTTGCCGGCGAACCGCGTGTTTGACTGCCTCGACGGCGTTCCGCGGCGCGGCCAGCCATCGTGCGAGATCGCGGGAAAGCATCGGCAAATCGTTGAGATGATCGCCGACGGCGAAAACCTGATCCACTTCCAAGCCCAACCGGCGCGTCAATTCAGCGAGCGCCGTACCCTTGTTGTAGGCGGTGTGGCTGAAACGGGCGTAAACATCGTTGCGCACCACGGCCAATTGTGGCACCCGGCGGCAGTAATCGTTCAGGAAATCATGAATCACATCCGCGTCACCATTGTTGCCCGCGATGAGGCAGAATGGCGAGTACGCGTCCTCGTAAAGCGTCGCCCGGAAACGCGTGTTGACCCAACCCATGAGTTGCGGCAGATCCGGACGCACGCGCCTGAACAACTCGGCGTGATCGCGCGTGCAGGCCGCGTTCCATTCCGTGAGGCCGACAAAGCGCGACCCCTCGTTCACGTGAATTTCGCGCTCCACCAGCACAAGATAGTCCGGCAGAATCGAAATCCGCGCGTGTGCCAGGGTTTCCATCAGGCTCGACTGGTCGCGCCCGGTATTGATGACCCACTTGGCGCCGCGCTCTTGCAAGTCACCGATGAGCGTCACGAGGCGCTTGGGAATCGGCGGCGCGCCATATTCCTCGAACAGCGTTCCATCGAAATCGGTTGAAATCAGTTTTATCGGCGAACTCATTTGTAATCGCGGTGCGGAGTGCGCATTACGCGCAACCCCGACACGACGCTGACCATACTTGATCCCGCGTTGCAGGACAACACAGGGAATCCTCAACAGGCATTGCGCCGTTAACTCCGACTGAGTAAAACGACGGCGGGACTCAGTGAAGAAGAACCCAGACCAAGAAAATAATAATCCCATTGATCGGCGCCGCGCTCCTGCTTGCCGGTTGCGAAATACCGTCAGCCGTCCCGCAACCATCGCCCATCGCATGGACATCAAACAATGAAAACGCAGAAGCCGAAAATGCAGCCTTCCCCGCTAATGGAACCGGAACAATCACCGGCCAATCTTTTTTGACCCGATGAGGCGGCGACGTAGTCAAAGCCGCTGGCCGACTTGTGGGTCTTGATCCCGTGACATCCATCTCAACGGAAAGGTGGCATAAACAGGCAAAATTTTGGTCAAGCCAACCCGCTGACTGGCAGCTCACCGACGCAGACAAATACAAACAAGCCAAAGCCTGCATGTCATGGGCCGAAATGACTCCGCCCTCGGCAGGATTTTCCAAAGGCCGGCGCCCCCTAACCGCTGATGCCGATGGGTGTTTCAAATTTACCGGCGCGACCGCTGGAAAATACTACGCCTCCACCACCGGCTCTTGGCTTGTTGGGTATTCCAATCAGGGGGACTCATCGGACAAGTTATCGAAGTGCGGAAAGGGCAGACATCGGAAGTTATTCCCGACGCGGGGGTGAAGGGTGGTCATGCCACGCCAACTGCGCTTTGAATATGCTGGGGCGATCTACCATCCGCCTACGCTGTCAGCTTCAGCGCGACAGGGGTCATGAACTCCGATGAAACGCGAGCAGAT